>JASFQX010000065.1:0-7051 GCA_050115215.1 Chloroflexota bacterium | reverse complement strand
GCATGGACATCATCGCCGTGCCCAAGACCATGGACAACGACGTCCAGGGCACCGAGTACTGCATCGGCTTCTCGACCGCCATCACCCGGGCCAAGGACGCCATCAACCGGCAGCGCACCACCATCGGCTCCCACGAGCGTATCGGTGTCTTCCGCATCTTCGGTCGCGACGCCGGCTTCACCGCGCTCTACACGGCCTTCGTCACCGCCTCACGCTGCGTCATCCCCGAGTACCAGTACGACATGCAGCAGCTGGCCGACCTGCTGGCCGAGGATCATGCCGCCAACCGCAGCCACTACGCCATCGTCATCAGCTCCGAGGGCGCGGTCTGGAAGGGCGGGGAGATCGGCGAGGTCGGCGAGCCCGACGCCTTCGGCCATCGCCACAAGGCCAACGTGGCGGAGATCCTGTCCTCGGAGATCAAGGCGCTCACCGGCATCGACACCATCCACTCGGACCTCACCTACGACCTGCGCTCGGGCGAGCCGGACGTGGTCGATGTCTTCGTCTCCACGACCTTCGCCAACATCGCGGTCGAGCTCATCGCCAACGGCCAGCGCGGCCGCATGATGGCCATCCGCGATGGCCGCTACGCGCACTCGCCGCTGCCGGGTCAGGAGGATACGGCCATGTCGGTCGATACCGAGCGGCTGTACGACACCGAGCGCCTGCGCCCGCGCTACTCAGGGCTGCTGGGCCGGCCGCTGATGCTGGGCAACAGCGTGGACGTGCTCGACAACCCGTACGCCTAGTCTGCCTCGGAGGATCGTCGTCGCCATGCGCTCCGCCTATCTCGGACGGGTCATCGCCGTCTGGGGACTGCTCGCGGCCATCCTGCTCGTCGTGCTCATGACGGCCCTGGCCGAGCCCTTCGAGCCGGACAGCTTCGGCCCGGGCCACGACGCCCGCGCCTATTGGGCCGCGCCGCTTGACGAACCCTACGTGCCCGGCTCGGTGGGCCGGGAGTCGGCCTATCTCTACTCGCCCGCCTTCCTGGTCGCGCTGAGCCCGCTACGAGCCCTCCCCTGGCCGCTGTTCCTGGGTCTGTGGACCACCGGTCTGTTGGCGGTCCTCTTCTGGCTCGCCCGTCCCCTGCTCTTCCTGCCCTTGCTGCTGCTGTCGCTACCCGAGATCTGGGGCGGCAACATCACGATCCTGCTGGCAGCAGCCATCGTGCTCGGGTTCGGTCGCTCTGTGGCCTGGGCCTTCCCGCTCCTGACCAAGGTCGTCCCGGGCGTGGGCGTGCTCTGGTTCGCGGTTCGTCGCCAGTGGCTGCAGTTCGCGATCGCCATCGCGGCCACGGTGGCCATCATCGCCGGCACGGCCCTGGTCACGCCCGGCCTGTGGGCCGACTGGTTCCAGCTGCTGCTGAGCAGCACCGGCTCGAGCACGGTGCCCGGCTCGGTGCCCGTCCCGCTGATCGCCCGCCTGCCCGTCGCCATCGCCGTCATCGCCGTCGCGGCCTGGCGGGATGTGCGCTGGCTGCTGCCCATCGGCGTGCTGCTGGCCATGCCCGTGCTGTGGTGGGGCAGCCTGGCGCTCCTGACGGCCACGGTGGCCCTCAAGCGCGACGAGATCGAGGATCTGGTGGAGGCCGTCCTTGCCTGGATCGAAGGCCGCTACGAGCAACGGCTCACGACAGAGCGCGTGAGCGTCTCCTCCGGCTGACCGGGGCGCGCCGGCCAGCCCCGACCATCGTGCGTCAGATCCTCAACGCCATCCGCGCCTTCCCCCAGTTCATCCTCGCCATCGCCATCTTCATCCCCATCGCCGGCCTGGGACCGGTGGCCGGGACGCTGGCCATCGGCTTCCATTCGGCGGGCACGCTGGGCAAGCTCACCGCCGAGGCCATCGAGGGCATCGACCCCGGGCCCATGGAGGCGGCGCGGGCGGTCGGCGGGCGTGGGCTGCAGGTCCAGCGCTGGGGCGTGCTACCCCAGGTCCTGCGGGAGATCGTCGGCTTCTGGCTCTACCGCTTCGAGATCGACATTCGCGCCGGCGCGGTGCTCGGCGTCGTTGGCGCCGGCGGCATCGGTTTCATCCTCGGTCAGACCAACAAGTTCGGTCGCTTCCCGCAGGCGGGCACGACCATCCTCGAGGTCATCGTGGCCACCATCATCGTCGACACCATCTCAGGCGGCGTGCGGCGACGCATCATCGAGGGCTCCGAGGCCAGGGTCACGCCGGTCGAGGCGGTCTCCGACCTGGCGGCCCGCGGATGAACGAGCCCCGCTTCGTCCTCCGCGACCGCCAGACGCGCGAGGCCGAGGAGGCGAGCCTGGCGCCGGCAGCCTTCCGCTCGCTCGACTCTCGCGGCCGCGCCCGGGCCGAGGCCCCTGACCCCATGCGCACCGCCTTCGAACGCGACCGCGACCGCATCCTGCACAGCAAGGCCTTCCGCCGGCTCAAGCACAAGACGCAGGTCTTCCTCAACCCCGAGGGCGACCACTTCGTGACGCGCCTGACGCACACGCTGCAGGTGACCCAGATCGCGCGCGCCCTGGCGGCGGCGCTGTCGCTCAACGAGCCGCTGGCCGAGGCGATCGCGCTCGGTCACGACGTGGGCCACTCCCCTTTCGGCCACACCGGGGAGGAGGCGCTCTCGCCCTACTTCCCGACCACCGGGGGCTGGCACCATGCGGCGCAGTCGGTGCGCGTCTACGAGGTGCTGGAGGACCTCAACCTCAGCTGGGAGGTCCGTGACGGCATCCGTGCCCACTCCTGGAAGATCGACCCGCCGCCCACGACGCAGGAAGCATTCTGCGTGCGCTATGCCGACCGCATCGCCTACCTCACCCACGACGTGCTCGACGCCATGCGCGCAGGGCTGCTCACGGTCGGTGCCCTCCCGCGGGCGATCAGCGACCGCTTCGGCCCGCCCGGCTCGCCCTGGATCGGCGGCATGATCGGGGCCGTCGTGGAGGGCTCGCTCGCGAGCGGCGAGGTGCGCATGGCCGACGAGGTCCTGGCCGAGATGCACGAGCTGCGGGAGTTCATGTTCGCGCGCGTCTACGTCTCGGCAGCGCAGCGGCAGCCGCAGGCCGCGGCCATCGACGTCATCCGGCAGCTGATGGACCATCACCTCAGCCACCCCGACGACATCCCGGCCTCGTATCGGGAGGCCGAGGCCGATCGCGTGACCCAGGCCACCGACTACATCGCGGGCATGACCGACCGCTTCGCGCTCCGCATGCACGAGCGGCTCTTCGGCCAGACCGGGCTGGAGGCCGCCATCGTGGAGGGCGTGGGGTGAGCGACGACCCCTTCAGCGACCTGCTTCCGGGCATCCGCGTCGGCATCGACATGGACGGCGTCCTGGCCGACTTCGACACCGTCTGGATGACCCGCTACCACGACGAGTTCGGGGCAGCTCTCGAGGCCTCGATGGTGCAACAGTGGGATGGCCTTCACACGCTCACTCACGTCGGGTCGATGGCCGAGTTCTGGGGCTGGGCCCAGGGCGACGGTCGCTCGACGGTGCGCGACGCTCCGGCGCTGCCGGGCGCGATCGAGGCCGTGACGCGCATCGGCCGCCGGCACCACCTGGTCATCGTCAGCTCCAAGTTCGACTGGGCCATCCCCGATTCGCTGGCCTGGTTGACCGACCATCGCGTGCCCGCGCGCGAGAGCACTTCCTGTGGGACAAGACCCTGGCCGACCGCGACATCCAACTCGACGACGTGCCGCACCAGCTGCGGGAGCTCGCGGCCGGGCTGCCGGGGGCCGTCGTCTGCCGCATGGTGCACCTCTGGAACGAACCGCTCGACGGGGTCCTCGACATCCTTTCGTGGGAGGAGTTCGAGCGGGTGGTTCGAGCGGGTCGCGGCGGAGCGGGAGTCCAGCCCGGTCAAGTAGTTGCGCACGCAATCACATTGTGGCATACTCGGCAGCCCGTAGATGCCCCGAGGACCACCATATGCCAGCCATCACCGTCGACGACATCACCGTCCTGCCCCGCATCCCCAGCCCCGACCCCGGGCTCGCTCGCGAGCGCGGCGTCAAGAGTGTCACCCGGGCACCCAGTGGCTTCGAGGGCGAGGGCTTCCCCGTACGTCGCGCCTTCGCCGGCGTCGACCTGCGCGACCTCGACCCGTTCATCCATCTCGACCAGATGGGTGAGGTCGAATATGCCCCGGGCGAGCCCAAGGGCACGCCCTGGCATCCGCACCGCGGCTTCGAGACGGTGACCTACATGATCGACGGCATCTTCGAGCACAGCGACTCCAACGGCGGTGGCGGCAGCATCACCAACGGCGACACGCAGTGGATGACCGCGGGCGCGGGCATCCTCCATATCGAGAAGCCGCCCGAGCACCTCGTCATGAGCGGCGGCCTGTTCCACGGGTTTCAGCTGTGGGTCAACCTGCCGCGCTCCAAGAAGTGGGCCGATCCGCGCTACCAGGACCTGCGCGCCAACGAGGTCACGCTAGCCTCCTCGCCCGACGGCGGGACGCTGCTGCGCATCATCGCCGGCGAGGTGGCCGGCTTCCGCGGTCCGGGCTCGACCTACACGCCGATGGCCCAGATCCACGCCACGCTCAGCCCCGGCGCCCGGCTGTCCCTCCCCTGGCGGCCCGACTTCAACGCCCTGCTGTATGTGCTCAACGGCGACGGCTCGGTCGGTCCCGAGCGGCGCCCCATCGGCATGGGCCAGCTCGCGGTCTACGGCCCCGGTGACGTGATCAGCGTGGAAGCTGACACCGTGCAGGAGAGCCGCAGCCCGAACATGGACGTGCTCATCCTGGGCGGCCTGCCCATCCGTGAGCCGGTGGCCTGGATGGGCCCGTTCGTGATGAACACGCGCGCGGAGGTCGTCCAGGCCTTCAGCGACTACCAGGCCGGTCGGCTGGGCTCGATCCCGGCCGTCCATGGCGCACCCTCGCGGGTCATCGCCACCGACGACGCACCGCAAGCGTAGCCGGGCCGACGCCACCCGCGCCTCCGCCCAAGGCCTCCGCGGCAGGGTCCGTCCCGGCTCGAGCCCGTGACCCGCTCCGGGCTATGCTCGAGCGGCCGATCCCGGCACGGTCCGCTGATGCGAGGGAGTCGTGATGCGTGCGTTCCAGCAGGTCGATGTCTTCTCGTCCGAGCTGCTGCTCGGCAACCCCGTGGCGGTGGTCCACGATGCCGAGGGTCTGACCACCGAGCAGATGGAGCGCTTCACGCGCTGGACCAACCTGTCGGAGGCCACCTTCCTGCTGCCGGCCACCGAGCCCGGGGCCGACTACCGCGTGCGCATCTTCACGCCGGCCGGCGAGCTGCCCTTCGCCGGTCATCCCACGCTGGGCACCTGCCACGCCTGGCTCGCCGCCGGTGGTCGAGCGCGTGACCCGGACCGGATCGTGCAGCAGTGCCCGGCCGGTCTGGTCCCCATCCGGCGGGTCGGCGACACGCTCGCCTTCCAGGCCCCGCCGGTCATCCGCTCCGGCCCGGTGGCGCCAGACGAGCTCGCACGGATCACGCGGATCCTGCGCCTGGGACGGGAGGACATCGTGGCCAGCCAATGGGTCGACAACGGGCCCGGCTGGGTCGCGGTCATGCTGGCCTCGGCCGAGGACGTGCTGGAGCTGCACCTGGCCGGGGACGGCCGGCAGCTCGACCTGGGGGTCGTGGGCCTGTACCCGGAAGGCAGCGAGTTCGCCTACGAGGTGCGGGCCTTCTTCACCGACGATCACGGCGAGATCAGGGAGGACCCGGTGACCGGCAGCCTCAACGCCTCGGTCGCGCAGTGGCTGATCGGCAACGGCACGGTGGTGCCTCCGTACACGGCCAGCCAGGGCACCGCCATGGGCCGGGCGGGACGGCCACGCATCAGCACCGGCGATGATGGTTCGATCTGGGTCGCGGGCGCCACGCGCACGATCGTGGAGGGGAGCGTCGAGGTCGGGTAGCGGAGCTGTCCGCTCGACGACTGCCGGCGTCGGGCGTCTAGGCCACGCTCACCCGGATGGTGTGGTGGCCGCGGGCGCCGTCGGGCGCGGGCGGAGTGATGTCCGCGGTCTGGACCTCGCCGGTGCCGTCGGTGGCCCGTACCTTGAGCTCGTGCTCGCCGGGCTCCGCCGGTGCGTCCCAGGGCAGCACCCACTGGACCCAGGTGGCGTCGTTGAGGGGGTCGGAGATCTGGGCCCCCTGCCACTCGCCACCGTCGATGGCGACCTCGACCTTGCGCACGCCCCGGTCCGGGGCCCAGGCCACACCGCCGATGGGCACGGTCGTGCCGACAAGCACCGTGGCGTTCTGGCGGGGCGTGTCGATGCGCGACTGCGTGAGGATCGGTGCCTCCTTGGCCCAGCCGCGCGGGATCCAGTAACCGTCGAACTCGTCCCAGCCGGTGAGTTCGATCTCCTTGAGCCACTTGGTGGCGCTGACGTAGCCGTAGAGCCCGGGGATGATGAGGCGGGCGGGGTAGCCGTGGCGCTGCGGCAGGGGCTGGCCGTTCATGCCGATAGCGATCATCGGGCGGCGGTCGGGATCCATGGCCCAGGCGGTCGGGAAGCCAGCCGTGAAGCCGTCAACGGAGCGGCCCACGATCTGCTCCCCGTCGGGCCGCACGCCGGCCATGTCGAGCACGCTGCGCAGATCGACCCCGGTCCAGAGCGCGTTGCCGATGAGGTCATCGCCGACCTTGTTGGAGACGCAGGCGATGGTCACGTACTGCTCGAAGAGCGGCATCTCCAGCAGGTCTTCGTAGGTCAGGCTGACTTCGCGGTCCACGTGCCCGTGGATCCGCAGGGTCCAGTCGTCGACGTCGACGCGCGGGGTGACGAGCGCGGTGTCGATGCGATAGAAGTCCTCGGTGGGCACCACGATGGGCGTGATGCCCTCGACGTCGAGGGAGGCAGCGGCCGGCACCTGGGGCAGGGGCGCGGCCGGCGTCGGCAGCTCGGCCGTCTCGAGCGGCGCGCTCTCGCGCTGGGTCAGGAGGTTGCGACCGAGCAGGCCCAGCAGGACCGAGCCCACGGCCACGCCGCCACCGACCTGCAGGAACCGACGGCGGTCCCAGTCGGGCATCTCGGCGGGCACGGCCGCGGCCTCTCGGCCCTCGGTGGCG
>JASFQX010000064.1:0-7072 GCA_050115215.1 Chloroflexota bacterium | reverse complement strand
TTCGATCGGTCGCCGATGCCCGCGCGTGTGCAGAGCCTGGGCTCGATGTTCACCATCTACATAGGTACGCGCGAGCCGGTCCTGAGCTATGCCGACATGAACGCGCTCGATGGTGACCTTGCCCGGCGCTTCTTCAGCCGCTGCATCGATGCAGGCCTGTACTTCCACACGGATTTCTGCGTCTCGGCAGCCCATGACCAGTCACTCCTCGACGAGGTCCTCGGTCGAATCGAACGGATCGCGAATGGCCCGGTCTGATGAGGGTGGGAGCGGCTCGCCGGTCAGCGCGATCCGACCAGCCGTAGTGCGAGGTCCGCAGCCCCGGCCAGCACGCTCTCGCGACCGAGCGCAGCAGGCGCGACCCGGAGCGAATCGCCGTTCTCACGCAGGACGCGCCGACGTGCCAGGGACGCGGCTCGGCTGACGAACCGGCGCTGGCCCAGCCCGATAGAGCCGCCCACCACGACCACTGCCGGCTCGATGACGGCGGCCATAGCCGCGAGGGCCGTGGCCAGTGCGTTGGCCGCGTCCGCGACGAGCTGGCTGGCAGCGGCATCGCCATCACGCGCAGCACGGAAGATGTCCGCGGCCTCGCGCGGTGCGGGTCGCCCGTCGGGGAGCGTGCGGCGCGGCCACACCTGGCGAGCCCGCCGGGCCAGGGCCGCCCCGCCGGCGTACGACTCGACATCACCGCGTCTCCCACAGGCGCATCGCGGTCCGGATGGGTCGATGACGATATGGCCGACCTCACCGGCATTGCCGGTGACGCCACGGATGATGCCGCCGTTCGCCACGATGCCTCCGCCGATACCGCTGCTGATGGTCAGGTAGCCCATCGGGTCGGCCCCGACGCCGGCCCCGAAGTGCCATTCCCCGAGGGCGGCGGTGCTGGCATCATCTTCGAGCGCGACCGGCGCGCGTAGTCGATCGCCGAGCATCCGCGAGATCGGCACGTCATCCCAGCCCAGGTTGGACGAGCGCGTGATGATCCCGCGCGTCGCGTCCAGCGGACCAGGCGCGGCGACGCCGACCGCGACGACCCGCCCAGACCGACCGGCGAAGGTGCGGCCGACCTCACTGCTTACCCACCCGACGAAGGCATCGGGGTCGAGTTCGCTGTCGATGTGCTCGAGCGGGCCTCCCAGCGCCCAGCCGTCCTCGAGCCCGGCGACCGGCCGGATGGCCATGAGCGTCTTGGTCGCGCCGATGTCGATGGCGACGACGTGGTCGACCGTCATGGGCCTATGAGGGCGATCCGGTCTCGACGTCGCGGACCAGGGCATCGGCCATGTCGTAGCCGCTGACCATGGGGTTGGCCAGCATCGCACGCAGGCGATCGATCCGCGTCGCGTCGGGCTGAGTGGCCATCACGGCCATGGCCTCATAGGCCGCGTGCTGAGCGAGGATGGAAGCCGCCAACGGCGGCAAGGGTGGTGTCTCGATGAACTCGAGCTGGCCCGGACGCGGGATGCGAACCGGACCCTCCGTGACCACCTCATCAGGTAGGCTGGCGAGCCGACCATCGTTCCGCAGCCCCAGGATGAGCACCTCGTCCGAACCGTTGAACCATGCGTCGACGAGGGGCAGCACCGCTGTCTCGTACCAGACCGCACCACGCCGCGGCAGGTCCGAAGCCCCGGCGGCGTAGCCCTGGAGTAGCTCGCCCTCGAGCCGCTGGAGCTGCTGGGCACGCGTTTCACTCGCCGCACGTTGCTTCTCGAGGATGGGCGCGGGCTGGAGGTAGTAGCGCACGTAGGGCGCGGGAATGGCGCCAAGCGCACGCACCACATCGGGCACGACACCGGTCGCCAGGTCGATGGTCGTCTCCAGCTCCGCGGATCCGCGCGGAAGCCACCAGCCGAGATGGTTCATGCCCTGGTAGCGCCGTCGGACCTCCTCAGCGGTCTGACCAAGACGCTCGGCGACGGAGTCGCAGAAGACGATCGGTGAGTCGCAGACCGAGAAGACGCGACCACCGAACTCTCGCTCGAGCGCGGCCACCACGATGCCCGATGGATTGGTCAGGTTGATGTGCAGCGCGTCGGGTGCGACCTCCATGACCGTGGCCCAGAACGAGCGCACGACCGGCACCGTCCGAAGGGCGTTCGCCAGTCCGCCCGGACCCATCGTCTCCTCGCCCGGACAGGCATACCGCTGCGGGTAGGACTCATCGAAGACGCGGGCGGCGAGGCCGCCGATGCGAACGGCATCGAGCACCACGTCGGCGCCCTCGAGGGCAATCGCCAGATCCGTCTCGGTGCGGACGCTCACGGGTGGGCCGGAGACGTCGGACACACGGCGACGCACCTCCGAAGCGACGAGCTCGAGGCGCTCCGGAGTTCGTCCGTGCAGGACCACTTCCAGCGGAGGTCGGCGCTCGGTGCCTCGAGGCCAGCGGCCGAGGGCATCGGCAAGCTCGGGCGTGGCTGACGCCGAACCGCCGAGGACGACGAGTCGCATCTCAGCCCTGCGCGTAGAAGTCACGGATGGCCTCTGTGACGCGATCGACCTCGAGATCGGTCAGCTCCGCGAACATCGGCAGGCAGAGCACGCGTGAGAAGAGCGAGCGCGCCACGCTCAGCTCGTCGGCTGCCCGCCACGGGTGCTGCTCGTAGGCACCCTGGTCGGGCACCAGCTTGGGGTACATGATCTGGGTCATCACGCCTCTGCTCTCGAGGAACGCCATCAGCTCCTCTCGTCGCGGAGCCAGCACGGTGTACTGGTAGTAGGCATGGCGACCCGTGGCGTCTCGGACCGGCAGCTGCAGCGGCGTGTCCGCGAGGGCCGCATCGTAGTGAGCGGCGACGCGGCGGCGACCGGTCAGCTGGTCCTCCATCTGGCGCAGCTTGATGCGCAGGAAGGCCGCCTGCATCTCGTCGAGCCGCTCCTGGAAGCCCAGGACCAGATGCTCGTGCTTGGTGCCCGCCTGGCCCATGTAGCGCAGCTGGCGAACGCACGCCGCTAGCTCGTCGTCAGAGGTGGTGATGAAACCGCCATCGCCCAGAGCGCCCAGCAGCTTGGCGGGGTAGAAGCTGAAGGCCGCGATGTCACCGAGACTGCCGGCCTTGCGGGTACCGAGGGTGGCGCCGTGTGCGTGCGCGGCATCTTCGAGGATCGGCACTCCAGGTGCCGCCTGGCGGACCGCGTCGACGTCGACGCAGCTGCCGTACATGTGTACGGGCACGATGGCCTTGGTGCGCTCGTTGAGCGCCGCCTCGACACGCGCTGGATCCATGTTCGCGGTATCGGGCAGCACGTCGACGAAGACGGGCGTGGCGCCGGTGTAGGTGATGGCGAAGACCGTGGCGATGTAGGTGTTGGGAACGGTGATGACCTCGTCTCCCGGCCCGACACCTAACGCGCGCAGCCCGACATGCAGCGCTGCGGTGCCGCTGCTGATGCCGATGCCGTGGCGACTGTCGCTGTAGGAGGCAAACTCCTCCTCGAAGGCGGCCAGCTGCCGGCCCATGGTGTACTTGCCGACCGGGAGGACCTCCTCGAAGGCCTGGCGCAGCTCATCCGCGATCGCCTCGTGCCAGCGGGTGAGGTTCTCGGGCGGGATGACGGGGCGTTCGTCGCCGGGAACGGATCCGCTAGTCGCAGGGCTGGTCATGGGTTCCTCCTGGCATCAGCTGTGAGACGGCGCGCTCGGCGCGGGGATGGCCTCGAGCAGGGCGGCCACCCTTGCCCCGTCGAGTGTGACCTCATCGATGATCGAATGTGGCAGGTTCGCTGTCCGGACGTAGCGGGGCAGGTCGAGCAGGACGGCCTCGAGCGTGGGATGGTCCAGGCCGAGCTGGTGGGGCCGCCATTCCACACCGCAGCGATCGAGGAAGGCCGCTGCCCGCGCCTGGTGGTTGGCCTGCAGCCCGGACATCAGGACCGTCCCAAGGCCGATGAGCTCACCGTGCACGAAGGACCGTCCGGTGTAGGCCTCCGTCGCGTAGCCGAAGTAGTGCTCGGAACCCTCCTCTGGCCCGCTGTGGCCGACCGTCAGCAGGAGCGCGTTGACCTCGACGTAGGCACGGATGATGTGCTCGAGGGCGACGTCGCTCACGGCGGCGACCTCGTCGGCCTGGGCATAGAGGTGCTCGAGCACCCGTCTCGCAGCTGCATCGACGTCTGGATCGAAGCCGATCGTGCCGGCCTTGGCGCCCAGAGCCCAGTCGTAGCGGCCGGTCTGGATCGAGAGCAGGTCACCGACGCCCGCGCGGTTGAGGCGCGGTGGGGCGGTAGCGATGAGGTCGAGGTCCGCGATGATCGGATCCGCCACGACGAAGCCGTCGTACTCCACGGTGCCGTGGCGGCGGATGGCGATGGTGTTGGTCACCGAGGCGTCGACGCTGATGATGCTGGGAGCGAGCACCAGCGGGGTGCCAGTGCGCCAGGCCAGGTACTTGGCCGTGTCCATGACCACGCCGCCACCGATGCCCACGACATGGTCCGTGCTCGCGAGGCCCGCGGCCACGGCCTCGAGCGCTGACTCCTGGAGCGAAGACGCGGTCACCGTCGCGGCTGCTCCCGCGACGACGGACCCCGGCACGTGCTCCAGCGGCTCTGGCTGGCTGACGATCGTGTAGCGCCCGGGCAGGGCTGCGATGTCGGCAGCCAGGATGCCCCGCCCGACACGCAGGTCGGGCCGCTTGGCCCGTTCCATCAGTGCTTGGTCCACGTGCGAAGGATACCAGTCCAGTCGCCAAGGCTGCGCGTAATAGTCGACGTATGTGGATGACGTGCGCGAAATATGCAGACTGGATTGTCAATCCGGTCGCAGGACGGCGAGAATCCGGCTTGGGATGCTCACCTGCACGTCGGTCATGTGCGCGTTTCGGTCGCCCATGGAGCGCCTACTTGTGCGAAACACACAGATGAGATTGACAGTCTGGTCGCCGCCAGCAACAATCGCCTCCATGGCGTCAGCGACTCGTGACGAGATGTTGATGGAGGTGTTGCGCACGAGGCAAAGCGCGTCGGTCACTGAGCTCGCCGCTTCGCTCGGAGTGACGGTGGCGACGGTGCGCCGGACGCTGCAGCGGCTGGCACAGGACGGTCGACTCATCCGGACCTATGGAGGTGCGACCCTCGCGGAGGGTCACACGCATCCGGTGTCAGAACGAGAGGATCCCCAGGTCCCGTACAAGCGCGCCATTGGGGCGGCCGCGAGTCGACTCGTCGCGGATGGCTCCACCATCGCGCTCTCGAGCGGGACCACGGCGCTGGAGATGGCGCGCAGACTGCGCGATCGCCGTCTCACCGTCATCACGAACGTCCTCGACATCGCCAACGCGCTGCTGGACGCGCGTCACATCGAGCTCGTGGTCGTCGGCGGCGTCGTCCTGCCGGGCATGCACAGCATGCGCGGCCACCTGACCGAGGCCGCCTTGCGCGACCTGCGGGCAGACACCGTCTTCATGGGCGCTTCGGCCATCGATCTCGAACATGGCTTCATGACCGAGCAGGTGCGCGAGATCGCGGTGGACCGCGCCATGCGCAGCATCGCCCGCGAGGCGGTGGTCCTCGCGGATGCCAGCAAGTTCGACCGGGTCGCACCCGGGTTCATGTTCGGCTTCGACCGGGTCGGAACGCTCGTCACCGACGCGCGGGTCCAGCCCGGGTTCGTCGACGCGCTCGAAGCACGTGGGACGAGGGTCATCGTCGGGGCGGAAGGAGGTGTGGGCTCCGACGGGTGACGTGGCAGCCCCCGGCCACCTCGCCAGGGACCCCGCAAGTGGGAACGATAGGAACGAGAGAAGGAGACACCTACGATGTCGAAAAGCAGGGGCAAGACGACGGTGGCGCTGACAGCCGCGCTGGCGCTTGCCGGGACCATCGCCGCCGTGGGGGCCACGGTCGCACAGGACGCGCCGGAGGATGTGACCATCCGCTTCGGCCAGCTGCCCTATCTCGACTACGCTCCATGGGCCATCGCCGAGCAGCAGGGCTACCTCGCGGACGAGGGCATCACGTTCGAGAAGGCGACCTTCGAGGTCGAGCAGCCCATGTTCGAGGCGATGCTGGGCGGCTCCATCGACGTGGGCGATTCGGGGGACACGCCGTTCATCCTGGCTGCCGCCCGGGCGCCTGAGTTGCGCATGATCACGCTGACGAACATCTTCGCCGGCTACTCGATCATGGCGCGACCCGAGGACGGCTACAAGACCTACGACGACCTGGTGGCCGAGGGCGCCAGCCACGAGGAGGCGCTGGCCGAGGCAGCCGCCCAGCTCGAGGGCAAGACCATCATCCTCCCCGGCGGAGCGAGCTTCACGCCCGTGCTCGACACGGCGCTGGGATATGCCGGCCTCACACGCGACGATCTCACCATCCTAGACCTCGATCCGGTCGAGGGTGCCGCAGCCTTCATCCGCGGCGAGGCGGACTTCTACAGCGACGGCCTGCCGCAACGCTTCCGACTGGAGCAGGAGGGCATGGTCAACACCCTGACCGGTCCGCAGCTGGCAGGTGGGGCCATGGACCTCGCCGGCCTGGCCACGACGCAGGCGTACATCGACGCACATCCAGACGTCCCGGTCCGGCTGCTCAGGGCCTGGTACCGATCGATGGACTTCCTCCAGGAGAACGAGGACGAGGCCCTGCAGATCATGTCCGACTGGATCAACGAGCAGTCCGGAGCGGGCTTCACGCCCGAGGATGCGAAGCGCTTCCTGACCGACCTGGTGATCATGCCGACCCAGGAAGAGGCAGCGACGATGTTCTGGGAGGACCCGGAGAGCCCGTTCTACTACGCGGACCGGCTCCAGTTCGTGGTCGACTTCTTCTCCGAGACCGAAGGGTTGGATGCCTCGGCCATCGAGCTGGAGACACTGGTCCCGGCGCCCGCGTTCTTCGCGCAGCTCGGCAGCGAGTGACACGTGGACATGCGCTGGGCGACGGCTCGGTGAGGGTCGTCGCCCAGTTCCTCGAAGGTGGTGCGGCGTCCGCGGCGATCGACCCGGACGCCGCAGTCGCCTGCCTGCGACGTGCCGCCGGCATCGCTCCGGTGTCGGACCTGTGCCTGGGCTGGAATCTGCCACAGGCGCTCATCGACGCCGTCGGGGATGAGGCACGCCGC
>JASFQX010000063.1:0-7094 GCA_050115215.1 Chloroflexota bacterium | reverse complement strand
GTCTACGTGCTCGGGCTCGACGCCCGCGCGCTCCACCGCCGCCGCGATGGCCGTGGCGCCCAGGCCGGTGGCGGGCACGCTGCTCAGCGCGCCTCCGAGGGTACCGATGGGTGTCCGTGCGGCCGCGACGATGAACACGTCGCCCCCGGATGCTCGGTCCATGTTCGGCTCCTTGTTGGGGGCCACGTCAGACCCCATCCTCTGCCAGACGCGCGAAGTCGGCGAGCGCGTCCGGGTCCACGAGCGCCCCGCGGGAGGCCACCGCGTCGGGGTCCTCTCCCAGCAGGATGCGCTTGACGGGCACCTCCAGCTTCTTGCCCGAGTGCGTTCGCGGGATCGCCTTCACGGCCACGATGCGGTCGGGGACGTGCCGCGGCGAGAGCTGGGCTCGCAACCGCGTGGCGATCTCGCGCTCCAGCTCGTCGTCGAGCTCGATCCCCGGCGCGAGCACCACGAAGAGGAGCAGGTCGCCCGCGACGTCCTCGTCCGCATCGAGATGGACGACGAGGCTGTCGGCGATCTCCGGCAGCTCCTCGACCACGCTGTAGAAGTCGGCGGTCCCCAGCCGCACCCCTCCCCGATTGAGCGTCGCGTCGCTGCGGCCGGTGATAAGGCAGGAGCCGCGCTCGGTGATGGTGATCCAGTCGCCGTGGCGCCAGACGCCCGGGTAGTGCTCCAGGTAGCTGGCGCGGTAGCGCGAGCCGTCGTGGTCGCCCCAGAAGCCGACCGGCATCGAGGGGAGCGGTCGTGTGATGACGAGCTCGCCACGCTCACCCACGACCTCGCGGCCGGTCTCGTCGTAGGCCGCGATCGCCGCCCCCAGCATGCGGCAGCTGATCTCGCCCGCCCACACCGGCACGAGCGGGCTGGGCCCGACGAAGCCGGTACAGACGTCCGTGCCGCCGGAGACCGAGCCGATCGATGCTCCCGGCGCGACCGCCTGGGCGATCCAGTCGAAGCCGCTCGCGGGCAGCGGGGCGGCCGTGGAGCCGACGCCGCGCAGGCGCGAGAGGTCGAACGATGCCCCCGGCTTCAGCCCGGCCTTGCGGCAGGCCGTGAAGTAGGGCGCCCCCGCGCCGAAGTAGGTCACGCCCGCATCCTGCGCCAGCTGCCACAGAAGACCGAGGTCGGGCGTGGCGGGATCGCCGTCGAAGAGCACCACGCTCGAGCCCACGAGCAGCCCGGAAGTCAGGTAGTTCCACATCATCCAGCTGGTGGTGGTGAACCAGAAGAAGCGGTCGGCCGGCCCCAGGTCCGTGTGCAGCCCGAGCAGCTTCAGGTGCTCCAGCAGCAGACCGCCGTGGCCGTGGACGATGGGCTTGGGCGGCCCCGTCGTGCCCGACGAGTAGAGGATCGCCAGGGAGTGCTCGAACGGCACCGGCGCGATCGGGGATTCGCCACCGGTGGCCAGCAGCTGCTCCCAGGACACGCTGTCCGGCAGGGCTGCGGCCGGGTCGAGGTGGGGCACCAGCACGACGCGCTCCAGGCTGGGCAAGGCCCGGGCGATCGCAGCCACGTCCGCCCGGCGGTCGATGACCTTGCGTCCGTAGCGATAGCCGTCGACGGCGAGGAGCACGGTCGGCTCGATCTGGCCGAAGCGGTCCACCACCGAGCGGACGCCCAGCTCGGGCGAGCACGATGACCAGATGGCCCCGAGTCCGACGGTCGCAAGGAAGGCCACCAGCGCCTCGGGCACGTTGGAGACGTAGGCGGCGACGCGGTCCCCGCGGCGCACGCCCAGGGCGGCGAGGCCGGCCCGGGCCCTGGCCACCTGCGCTCGCAGCTCTGCCGCGCTGAGCTCGATGGGGTCGCGACTCTGCGAACGGGCCAGCACCACCACGTCGTCATCGCTCCGTCCGGTCAGGCGCAGGGCGTGCTGGGAGAAGTTGAGGCGCGCACCCTCGAACCAGCGGGCGCCGTCGATGCCGCTCCCGGACAGCGGCGCCAGGTAGGGGGACTCGGACCGGACCCCGTAGTAGTCCCAGATCGACTCCCAGAAGGCGCCCAGCTCGGTCGTGGACCAGCGCCAGGCGGCGTCGTAGTCGTCGAGGTGCAGGCCTCGCTCACGCTGGAGCCAGGAGAGCCAGCGACCCATGTCGGTGCTCGTTCGCGCGTCGGGAGCAGGCTGCCACAAGACTCGCGGCGCGGCGCTCATCGTGGGCCAGGGGCCGCGGTCGAGCCACGCACCACCAGCCGCGGCGGCAGGACCATGTGACGAGCGTCGGCACGGCCCTGGTCGACGCGCTCGATGAGCAGGTCCACCGCGCGCCGGCCCATCTCCACCGACGGCTGCGCCACCGTCGTGAGCGCCACGCGCGCGCTATGCGAGGAGATGATGTCGTCGTAGCCGGCGAGCGAGACGTCCTCCGGCACGCGGAGCCCGGCCGCGGCAAGGGCCTCGAGCGCACCCATGGCCGCGAGGTCGTTGGCCACGAACACGGCCGTGGGCAGGTTCCCGCTGTCGATCATCGAGCGCATCGCCGCCATGCCACCGGCCTCGGTGAAGGCGCCGCGCACGCTCCGGATGTGGCCCTCGAGCCCGTGGCGCACCATGGCCCGCTCGTAGCCCTGCCGTCGGCCACGGGAGGCGCCGATGGCGCCGGCGTGGATGTGCGCGATGCGACGGTGACCGAGCTCGACGAGGTGGTCGATGACCGCCGCCGATCCGGCCTCGTCGTCGTTGCGCACCGAGTCGAGCGCACGGGAACGGGCCTTGCGGCCTACGACTACCACCGGCATCAGGCTGGCTGTCGACTCGATCCGGGCCATCGCCATCATGGGACCGAGCAGGATGAGGCCATCGGCCTGGAGCTGCAAGAGCGTCTCCACGGCGCCGGCTTCGCGACGCGAGTCCAGGAAGCCGGAGCTCAGGATGGCCCGATAGCCACCGCGCGAGGCGGCGTCCTCGATGCCGTCGGCGACGTCGGCGAAGAAGGGGTTGTGGAGGTCGGAGAGGATGCAGCCGAAGACCCCGGACGAGCGCCGCACGAGGCTGCGCGCGACCGCGTTGGGCCGGTAGCCCAGCTCGTGCGCTGCCCGCATGACCGCGCGACGGGAGTCCGCACCCACCCGCGGCGAGCCACGCATCACCAGCGAGACGAGCGACTTCGACACGCCCGCGCGCTCGGCCACGTCCACGATCGTCGGTCGCTTCAGGCCCATGCAGGCCCTCGCACGTCGAGTACGCTGGCCCGATCCGGACAGGCAGGGAGAGAGCAACCATGAGCGACCCGGTTCCACGGGGGGCCGTCCGCTGGGGCGTGCTGGGCACGGCCCGCATCGCGCGCAACTACGTGTTCGAGGCCATCCGCGAGGCCGAGCTGTGCGAGCTGACCGCGGTCGCCTCGCGCGACGAAGCCAGGGCGCGGGCGGCCGCAGCCGAGTTCGGCATCCCGCGCGTTCACGCGAGCTACGAGGCCCTGCTGGCCGACCCCGACATCGAGGCGGTCTATCTGCCCCTGCCCAACGACCTCCATGCGCCGTGGATCCGGGCCGCGGCGGACGCCGGCAAGCACATCCTCTGTGAGAAGCCGCTCACGCTGGACGCGGCCGAGGCCGACGCGGTCGCGGCCTACTGCCGGGACCGTGACGTGCTGCTGATGGAAGCGTTCATGTACCGCTTCCACCCGGCCTGGGCCGAGGTCCGGCGGCTGCTGGCGGAGGACGCCATCGGCCGCCTCACGGACCTGGAGATCTGGTTCGTCTTCCGCTCGCGCCAGGCGGCATCCGACTACCGCATGACGATGGCGCGAGGCGGGGGCGCCCTGCTCGACGTCGGCTGCTATGCCGTCAACCTGAGCCGCATGCTGCTGGGCGACGAGCCCGATTCGGTCCTGGCCGCCGCCCGCCTGGACCCAAGCGGCGAGGTCGACCTGACCTTCAGCGCCATCCTCGATTACGGGGACGCGCGCTCGGTCTTCACCGCGTCCATGGAGCAGGAGCCCGACCACCGGGTCCGGCTCCACGGGACGAAGGGCTGGCTGTCCGTCGCGGACCCGTTCAACTGCCCCGCCGACCACGTCACGACCATCACCCTCGCCAGCGGCGGCGATGCACACCCGCATCACTCGAGCCTGCGCACCCTGGAGGTCGCCGCCGCCGACCACTACGGCCTGCAGGCGACATCCTTCGCGCGGGCGATCCTCGATGGCAGGCCGTCGCCGGTGCCGGCGGAGGATGCCGCAGCCAACATGCGCCTCATCGAGCGCCTCTTCGCGGCAGCGGGGCTGGACGGCCCGGGGTCGAGCACCGCCGGCGACTGAGCCAGGCGCCGTCGGCCCCATCAGTACGTCCGGTACCACTGCTCGTCGACGCGCGGCAGGGCCTGGCGCGTCCACCACGCCCGCCCATCTCGAACGGCGATCGCGGCCAGCTCCTCGAACCGGGGCTGAAGCACGGTCTGCATCAGCTCGGGCTGCTGGTCCCGGGGAGCGGTCACGTATTCGCCCCACAGGGCGCGCCCGACCATGAACCCTGATGCGCCGGCGTCGCAGGCGACGGCCAGCTGCTCGCGGAAGCGCTCGAAGCTGCCGCCGCCGGAGAGGAGGGCCCACGGGACCGGAGCCACGCTGTCGAGCTCGGCGCAGGCCTCGCGCCAGACCGCGCGATCGTCCACCAGCCCGATATCGAGCGGGAACTGGACCTTGAGGATGTCCGGCCCCAGGCGGCCAAGGCGACGGACGGTCTCGACCACGAGGGCCCGCCGGTCATCGCCGATGCCGGGACGCTCGTACAGCAACGGCTCCAGGAACAGGGGGGTGTCGTAGCGGGCGCAGTCGGCGATGACCTCGTCGACGGTCTGCTCCTGCGCCTCGGCCACGGGTCCGCTGTCGGGCCGGTAGAGCACGAGCAGCTTGATGCCGCTGGCGCCGAGCCGCTTGGCCTTCTCGACCCCCCAGCCCTCGAGCAGCGTCGTGCGCGTGGCCTCCGGGTCACCCAGGTAGCCCTGCGCCTCGACCGCGGCCAGGAACCCCACGGACCCGGGCAGCGAGCGGGTGAGGATGGCCTGGGCCGCGCTGTACTCGGGCTCGAGCATGACCGCGCTGGCCCGGTCCGCCAGGCCGCGCAACAGGTCGAGCTTGAGGGCCGTGATCGCCGATGGGGCGACGCCCTGGGGATCATCGGGCCGGAGCACGACACGCAGCGAGTCGCGATGGTCGATGGCCAGGATGGTGAAGACACCCTCGGCCGTGGAGGCGGTGGCCAGGCCCCGGGCCTTGCCGGGGCCGAGCGCCCGGTCGGTCACCGCCGGGCGCCCTCGGGTGTGACGGTCGGGAGCGTCATGGCGTCCTGGTCCCAGTTGCCGTCGATCCAGCGGTACTCGGGCTGGAAGAAGGGCGGGATGCGGCGGTCGTCGTCGACCAGCTCACCGGCGAGGTAGTTGAGGAAGTACATGTGGCAGCCGGGCGCGGCCGCGCTCGAGTGGAACCCCTGCGTCACACAGACGACATCGCGGTCCCGCACCGCGAACGTTTCGTCGAACTCGGTGTCCACGCGGTAGTTTCGATGGACGGCCCAGCCGTCCGCCGGGTCGAGCCGGAAGTAGTACGTTTCCTCCAAGTAGGGCGAGCCCGCGTAGCCATCGTGGCAGTGGGGCGGCCAGCCGGACCAGCCGCCCCGCGGCACGTAGACCTCGTAGAGGATGAGCCGCTCGGCCGGGAGCGGATGCGCGAGGATGTGGTTGACCTGGCGCCTGGCGCCGCCGCCGCCGCGCACCTCGGAACGCATCTCGTGGGGGGTGAAGAGGCGCACGGGATAGCGACCGTCCGCGGCCGCCCCGCCGACCGCGATCTCAGCCCGCGAAGCGGCCACGAGACGGATGCCTTGGCCCGGCGGCAGGTACAGGACCTGCGGCATCTCGGCGAAGACCGACGAGCGGGCGAGCTCGTAGGTCGTGGCGCCGACGTCGACGCTGACGCGTCCCTCCAGGGGCACGATCGCGACCTCTCGATCCCCCGTCTGCAGGTCCCGGGACATGCCGGTGTCGAGCGCCAGCACCGAGAAGTCAAGGCTGGACCAGCCGGCGGTGGCGGGGGCGACCTCGAGCACGACCCCTGGTCCCGCGCTCGAACGAAGATGGTGCTCGGTCATCACAGTCCTCCCTGCTGGTCGATGAAGGCCTCGACCTCCGCCCTCGTCGGGAAGACCGCCGAGCAGCCGTGTCGTGTCACCTGGATGGAGCCGCAGGCGTTGGCGAACCGCGCTGCGTCGGGCCAGTCCCAGCCGGCCAGGCGGCTGCGGATGAGTCCGGCCGCGAAGGCGTCGCCCGCACCGACGGTATTGACGGCCTCGGCCGCGAAGCCGGGCACGTCCGTGCGGCCCGACGCGTCGATCACCGTCGCGCCCCGCGGACCGCGCTTGATGACCACGGTCCCGACCGTGCCCGCGCCCACGAGGGCGTCGAGCGCGTCGTCGAGCGCAGCATGGTCGGCAGCGCTGATCGGCCCGCCGGCGATGACCGCGTCGGGGTCGGGCGCCAGGGCCGCGTGACACTCCTCCTCGGTGCCGATCACCACGTCAGCCAGCGACAGGACCGAGCGCAGGGTCCGTCCGTAGTCGCGTGGCCGGGCCCACTCGGTCGGCCGCAGGTCGAGGTCCATGTAGACGGTGAGGCCGGCGTCCCGAGCCCGCAGGCCGCAGGTGCGCGCGGCCTCCACGCAGCTCCCGCGACTGAAGGCGTTGCCCGAGATCAGCATCGCCGTGGCCTGGTCGAACGGCAGACGCTCGGCATCCTCCACCGTGAGGTAGATGTCGGCGGGGTCGTCACGGTAGAACGTGAGCGGGAACCGGTCCGGCGGCTGGATGGCAACCATCGCCAGCGACGTGTGCTTGCCGGGCACCGTCGCGATGCGCTCGGTCCCCACGCCCTCGTCGCGCAGGTAGCGCTCGACGTAGCTGCCGACGAGGTCATCGCCGACGCCGGTGAAGGCGAGCGACCGCAAGCCCAGGCGGGCCGAGGCGATGGCGACGTTGGTGGGGCTGCCGCCCACGGAGGTGTCGAACCCGGTGACCGACTCGAACGGCACACCGATGTCGCGGGCGAACAGGTCCATGGTCACCCGGCCGACCGTGATCAGGTCGTAGCCCACGGGCCT
>JASFQX010000062.1:0-7116 GCA_050115215.1 Chloroflexota bacterium | reverse complement strand
GGCCTGGGCCGCGCCGATGGTCGCCGCGTCCGCGTAGTCGGTCTGCCGCAGATCGCGCTCCCGGGTGCCGATGCGCTCGGCCAGCCACAGGATGGCCGCCCCGATCACGAGGACGAAGGGGATGACCAGGACCGAGTCGTAGAAGAAGCTGTCGATCCAGTCCTCGAAGAGGAGGCCGAAGAGAGCCGCCGGGATGATGGTCAGCAGCAGCACCAGCGAGAGCTTGCGATCGGGGTCCTGCCCGAAGGAGCGTTCCCGCAGCAGCGCCAGGAAGGCCCCGACGAGGACGAGGACGTCACGCCAGAAGTAGAGCAGCAGCGCCGCCAGCGTGCCCATGTGGAGCATGACGACGAAGGTCGAGCTGTTGATGAGCTCGTCGTCCCAGCCGAACACCCGAGGCAGCACGATGAGGTGCGCCGAGGACGACACCGGCAGGAACTCGGTCAGTCCCTGGACGATGCCGATGACGATGGCCTGGACGATCTCTTCCACTCACTGTCTCCGGCTGGCGGACCCGACCCACGGCCCGCGTGAGCTCGCGACGGGCCTGCGCAGCCATCGCTGGTGGGCCGGCGTTCCAGTCGCGGGATCGCTCGGAGCGAGCGACGCTACTCGACGATCCAGGCGTCGATGGCGCGCTCGTAGTCGAGCAGCTCGGCCTCCGTGAACCACAGGTTCAGCTCGGTCTCCGCGGTCTCCGGGCCATCCGAGCCATGCACGATGTTCATGCCCGTCTCGAGCGCGAAGTCGCCACGGATGGAGCCGGGCGCGGCCTCATCGGGGCGCGTGGCGCCGTTGATGGCGCGGCAGACCTCGATGGCCTTGGGGCCCTCCACCGCCATGGCCACGAGCGGGCCACTGGTGATGAACTCGATGAGGCCGGGGAAGAAGGGCTTCTCGGCATGGACCGCGTAGTGGCGCTCCGCCAGGTCGCGATCGGCCTGCATCAGCTTGAGCCCGGCGATGCGCAAGCCGCGGGACTCGTAGCGGTCGATGAGGCGGCCGACCAGACCGCGCTGGACCCCGTCGGGCTTGATCAGGATGAGGGTTCGCTCGCTCACGTGGGCTCCTTCGATGACGGCCCTGTGCCCAGGGCCTGGTGGGCTGCTTGGTAGGCCGCCGCCGCCTCGTTGTCGCGACCGAGCGCGCGGTAGGCGTCGCCTCTCACGAGGTGGAGAGCGGGCAGGTCGCGGCTGTCCAGGGGAGCGACCGAGACGGTCCGGTCGGCCGCCGAGAGGATGATAGGCGCCAGCGCCGGGTCGAGGCGGAGCAGCACGGCCAGCCGCTGGGTCGCGCCCGAGATGTCGCCACGGGAAACGGACTGCTCGACGGTCTCGAGCTCCTCGCCTGCGATCAGGCCGCTCATCACCACTGCGGCCGCGCTCGTGGCCCCGCCGGGATGGTCGAGCCCGCCCCGTCCGCCCGGAGCCGGCGCCAGCGGCGGCTGAGGCGGCTGCAGGAGAGGGGCCACTCGCCACGTCTCGGACGAGGGAGCAGCGACCTCGCTGCCGCCTACGAGCAGGCCGAAGCGGCCCGGTTCCGCAGCCTCGACGGACATCCAGCCTTCGTCCATCGGCGGCCAGACATGGCTGCGAGGCTCGAAGGCGAAGAGCTGTTCGACGGCACCGTCGACGCGCTCGCCGACCGCGGTGGCGATGGCCGCGGCCTCAACCTCCTGTCCGCCACGGGCCAGGTCCTCGGCCATGATGAGCAGGGCGATCGGTTCATCGCCACCGGACGCCTGATGGGCACGCGCGGCCTCGGCGGCGCCTTCGACGTCACCGCTGCGCCAGCGGGCCTCGGCCAGGTCGGCCATGGCTTCGCGATCGAGCGTGCCGGCGCCAGCCATGCCCTCGAGCGCGGCCCGGGACAGGGTCAGCATCCCGCCGCGCAAGTGGACGCGGGCGAGGCGGGCGTCGGCGGTGCGCTCGGGCGCGGTCGCCTGGTCGTCAGTGGGGCCGGGCAACGGCGCGTCCGAGGTCGCGGCGGGCACGCTGATGGGCACCGACCCACCGGGGCGTGGGCGCCGTGGCGGGGTCAGCGGCGCGGTCGGGGCCGCGGGCGCCGCGGCCGGCACGCGAGCAGCGCTCGGCAGGGCGCCGGGCGGCGGAGCGGGCGGTGTCGCGTGCCCCCGAGGCGCAGCGGGCGGTGTCGCGTGCCCCCGAGGCGCAGCGGGCGGTGGGACCGGGAGCGCGCCGGCCGGGCCCCGGTCCTGCGGCCTCGGCGCCGGCGGTTGAGACGGAGGCGCCATCGGTCGCGGCGCCATCCCAGGAGGCGGCATGGGAGCCCCCGGCGGAGGACCCGCAGGGGGCGGTCCCGGCAGAGCGAGGCCGGGCGGAACCGGACCGCCCGGCGCTGCAGCGGGTGGACGCGAGCCCGGCGGCGGACCCGACGGCGGCTGGCCGCTCGGCCGGGGAGGCGCGGACCGCGACCGTTGGTCGGGTGGCTGTCCCGGTGGAGCGGGTTGTGCCGGAGGCGGCGTGGGCGAGCCGGGTCCGGGTCGGGCGGGCGGCTCCTGCATGGCGTCGGGCACGGGCTCGTCCGGTCGCGGCTGGTCGGTCATGGCAGTCGCAGCGCTCCCTCCAGGCTGTGGGACTCGAGGTCGGGGCCAATGACCGCGGCGCACAGACCCTCGTCCCGGAGCAGGCGCCCGGCCAGGGCCTGGATGTCGTCCGCGCTCACCGCTCGCAAGGCGTCCATCACCTCGTCCATCGTCATCACCCGATCGTGCAGGGCCTCCTGGCTGCCCAGGAACGAGGCCATCGAGCGCGACTCCTCGAGGCGCAGCTCCAGCCGGCCCAGCGTGTAGTTGCGCGCCCGCTCGAGCTCGGCTGCGGGGACCGGTTCGTCCCGCAGCCGCGAAAGCTCCGCCAGCACGCTGCGCACGGCCGGCACCACGTCGCGGGCATGCACGCCCATGTAGATCTGCAGGATGCCGGTATCGGCGTAGTCCGTCTGGAAGGAGTGCACGTCGTAGGCCAGCCCCTCCACCTCGCGGATCCTCATGAACAGTCTGGACGAGGTGCCGTCGCCAAGCACGGTGTTGAGCAGGTCCAGGGCCCACTGGTCGGTGTGGTCGCGCGGCAGGCCCGGGAAGCCGACCGCGACGTGGGACAGGGCGGTGTCGCGGTGCTCGAGCCGCAGGCGCTCGACCGGGCCGGGCGAGGCAACCGGATAGGACGGCGAAACCCCATCGCCCTGGCCGAACGCGCGGCCCACCAGACCGACCGCGTCCTCGTGGCTGAGGTCGCCGGCCAGGGAGACGACCATGTTGGACGGTCGGTAGCCAGAAGCCCAGAAGCCGCGGATGTCCTCGTCGGTGAGCGAGCGCACCGACTCCTCATCCCCCGCGATCTCCCAGCCGAGCGGGGTATCGCCGAAGTAGGCCTCGTCCCACACGTTGTAGATGAACTGGGCGGGATCGTCGCGGAAGGAGCGGATCTCATCGATGATGATCTCGCGCTCGTGGGCGATGTCGACGCTGCGCAGCAACGGCCGCAAGGTCAGCTCGGCCAGGAGGTCGATGCCCAGCTCCGCCTCGCGGATCGGCAGGCGCGTCCAGTACACCGTGGTCTCGCGGTCGGTGGCTGCGTTGGAGCTCCCGCCGACGCCCTCGATGGCATCGGCGAGCGCCCGGGTGGTGGGATAGCGCCGGGTGCCCTTGAAGGTGATGTGCTCCATGAAATGGGCCAGCCCGGCCTTGGCCCGGGTCTCACCGCGCGAGCCGGCCATGACGTAGACCGCGGCCGACAGCGAGCGCATGCCGGGCAGACGCGCGGAGATGACACGCGGTCCATCGGGCAGTGCCGTACGTTCGAACATCGGGTCGCATGCTACAGGGGATCGAGCCGACGTCCTCGCACGCGCTTACCGCAGTGGGGCTGCGGGCTAGCGCTCGGCGTTCTGGTCGTGGCCCGGCTCACCCCCGGGGTCGGCTCCCGGCTCCGGGCGGGCCGGTCCCTCCCCCTCGGCCGGCTCGTCCTCATCGAGTTCGCCCAGCTCCATCTGGATGTAGCCGGGGGCGGCCTGGAAGGGCAGGGGTTCCTGCACCAGCTCATCGCCTTCGCCGCCGGGCGGCGGCACGAACTCGAGCACGACGCGTTCGTCGCCCTGCACCAGCACGTACGTGATGAGCTGGTCGGGCCGGGTCTCGAACTCGAGATGCTCCCACGACGCGACCGAGAGGCAGATCGAGAGCGGGGTGAAGAAGGACGAGACGTCCGGTCGGTCGGCCACGATGCGCTCCACCCAGCCGGTGCCGTGGGACACGACTTCACGGCCGCGCAGGTAGCGATAGGCCACGGTCTGGCGCAGCAACGGCCGCAGCAGGTGATAGATGTCGACGGGGTTCGAGACGAGGCCAGCGTTGACGAAGAACTTCGCCGGTGGCTCGGTCGACACACACCCTCCCGCTACCTGCGGCCCGTGTCCGCCCAGGGCCTGGAATGACGACGAGCCGATGGTATCGCAGCACCCTCCCCGCGATGGGCTGCCAGCGCAGCCCCGGCAGCCGCCCCCGCTAGGCCTATCATCGGGTCGTGATGCTGGCAGTCGACATCGGTAACAGCGCCGCCAAGGCCGCCCTGGTGGAGGGCGGGACCGTCCTCGGATCGGGCCGGCTGGACACCTCCGTGGCCACCGCAAAGGACCTGCTGGACGGCTTGCGCGTGCTGGCCGGCGCGGAGGAGGCTCCGCCGGCCGGCGTCATCGCGGTCAGCGTGGTCGACCGCTGGACCGAGCGCCTCGAACGGGCGGCCGAGACGCTGGCGCTGCCCTTGACGGTGGTCGCCGCCAGCCACATCCCCATCAGCACGGCCCTGGTCCGGCCCGACCAGACGGGACCCGACCGCCTGCTGGCGGCGTGGGCCGCGTCCCGGCTCTACGGGTCGCCCGTGATCGTGGTCGACCTGGGCACGGCCACGACCGTTGACGCGGTCGATGCCGACGGTTTCTTCCTCGGCGGAGCCATCCTGCCGGGCCTGGGACTGGCCGCGGACGCGCTGGCCGAGGGCACGGCACGGCTGCCGCGCGTCGAGCTCGAGCTGCCGGCGGAGGCCATCGGCCACGACACGCACAGCGCCATCGCCAGCGGCATCGTCATCGGCCACATCGGCGCCGTGCGCGAGCTGGCGTTGCGCATGCACGAGCACATCGGCGCGGACGACCGGACCACCCCCACCAGGATCGTCGTCACCGGTGGACACGCTGCCGCCCCCTGGGCCGAGGCCGCCTGGCGCCGGCCCGCTGCCCCCGGCCTGCCCTCGATCGCCGACGAGCTCGATCCCGACCTGGTGCTGCGTGGTCTCGGTCTGCTCGCCGAGCACATGCGCGCACGCGTGTCCGCAGGAGCCCAGCCATGAACGAAGGACGACCAGACGACGGCACCGACATCCGACCGTCCCCCGGCAGCCCGCTCCAGGGGCGTCTGATCCTGCTGGGCGTGACCGGCTCGATCGCGGCCTACAAGGCCGCCGAGCTGCTGCGCGAGCTGGTGCGCGCCGGGTCCGAGGTGCAGGTCATGATGAGCGAGGCTGCGACCCACTTCATCGGCCCGCTCACGCTGGAGGCACTCTCGGGGCGAGCGGTCATGCTCGACCCGCTCGAGCTGCAGTCCGACAGCCGCATCGGCCACATCGTGGCGGCGGACACCGCCGACGCCATCCTGGTGGCCCCGGCCACAGCCCACTGGCTGGGCGCCATGGCCAACGGACTGGCCAGCGACGTCATCACCGCCACCTGCCTGGCCAGCTCGGCCCCGGTGGTCGTGGCCCCAGCCATGGATGGCGACATGTACTTGCACCCCGCGACCGTGGCCAACGTCGCGCGGCTGCGCGGGTTCGGCTACAGCGTGGTCGAGCCGGGCACGGGCTCGCTGGCCTCAGGGCAGGAAGGCATCGGCCGGCTGATGGACCTGCCGGTCATCGTCGAGGCCGTGGCCCGCGCGGTCGCCGGCCGGCCGGTGCGCGAGCCTGATGGGGCCGCACGCCCGCCTCGCCTCGAGCCCGTGCCGCGCGACCTCGCCGACTGGCACATCGTGGTCAGCGCCGGCGGGACCGCCGAGCCCATCGACCCCGTCCGCTTCGTGGGTAACCGCTCCAGCGGCAAGATGGGCATGGCCATCGCTCGCGCCGCGCTCGCCCGTGGCGCGCGGGTGACGCTGATCAAGGGCACGACCACGGTCGCCCCGCCCGCGGGCGCCGAGGTGGTCGAGGCGGAGACGGCGGCCCAGATGCGCACGGCCGTGCTGGCCGCGCTGCCCTCGGCCGACGCGCTCATCATGGCCGCGGCCGTGGCCGACTTCCGGCCGATCGCCACTGCCGAGGCCAAGATCCCGCGTGCCGACGGGCTGAACCTGCGCCTGGAGCCGACCGCCGACATCCTGGCCGAGGCTGCCGGGCTGGCCCGTGAGCGCGGGACGAGCCCGGCCGAGCGCACGGTCATCGTCGGCTTCGCGGCCGAGACCGGCTCGCTCGACCGCGCGTCCGACAAGGCCACGCGCAAGGGCGTCGACCTGCTCGTGGCCAACGACGTGGCCGAGCCCGGATCCGGCTTCGGCACCGACACCAACCGCGTCACCATCGTCGTGCCCGGACGCGAACCGGAGCCGTGGCCACAGCTGCCCAAGACCACGGTCGCCGAGCACCTGCTGGACCGCGTCGCAGCGCTGCGGGCTGGAACGGGTGCAGAATGAGCCCATGAGCGACAGCAAGCCGGTCCGCCGGATCACCATCGCCGACATCGCGCGCATGTACGAGGAAGGCGAGCGCTTCGCGACCATCACCGCCTACGACTACCCCACCGCCCGCATCGTCGACGAGGCCGGCATCCCGCTGATCCTCGTCGGGGACTCCCTGGGCATGGTCATGCTCGGCTACGACACCACGGTGCGCGTGAACATCGACGAGATGCTCCATCACACGCGGGCCGTCGCCCGCGGCGCCAAGCGCGCGCTGGTGGTCGGCGACATGCCCTTCCTGACCTACGGCGTGTCGACCGAGGAATCGGTCGAGCATGCCGGGCGCTTCCTCTCGGAGGCCTACGCCCAGGCCGTCAAGATCGAGGGCGGCGTGCGCTCGGCCAAGACCATCGAGGCCATCGTCACCAGCGGCATCCCGG
>JASFQX010000061.1:0-7165 GCA_050115215.1 Chloroflexota bacterium | reverse complement strand
TGAACTCGGCCTTGAAGTAGTTGGCGAAGCTATCGGTGATGATGGTGAGGATGCTGTGGACGTCCTGCCTCCAGGGCAGCGGCACGCCGGCATAGAACTCGGCCTCTTCCTTGGGCTGGTCCCTGATGACGTAGAACAGGAAGAACGGCAACACCAACCAGGCCAGGGCGCCCCCGACGATGCTCATCAGGCCGCCGATGGCCCCGGCCACCAGCGCGGCCTCATCGATGCTCTCGACGTTCTGCTCAGCGGTGGCGATGAGTGCGTCGATCTCGCTGCGCAGCTCAGCGGGCAGGTCGAGGGAGCGGTAGGTCGCTCCCAGTTCATCGAGGTAGACGGGCAGATCCTCGACGAACTTGACCCCCTGTTCCACGAGGATGATGGCGATCGCTCCCAGCAACAGGATGGTGACGACGAGCGCGCCGCCGACGCACAGGATCGATGCCAGCGTACGGCCGATGCCGCGCTGCTCCATCCAGTCGACGGCAGGTACCAGGAAGAAGGCGAGGCCGACACCGATGATGAGGATGAAGAGGGCGCTCGCGGTGGCCATGAAGACCACGAAGACGAGGAGCCCCGCGAGGACGGCGATCCAGAACGGGGTGCTCGGCCAACGGGCACTCCGGAAGTGCGCCTTGACCGCGCCCTCCTCGCCGGGCACGCCAGGTACCTCCGAAGCAGCGGCGTTGTCGGTCTTGACCTCTGGGGTCGGGCTCTCCATCTCTCATCCCTCCTGACTGGCTACCGGGATCTGGGCCTGGAACGCCGCCACGCCGTCATCGACCTCGAGGTAGATGTGGTCGGCGCCGATGCGTTCCTCGATATGGGAGCCGGCGAGCTCGTCGCGCAGCTCGGTGCGGACGCGCGCGAGCCCGAGCACGATGTCGCGCTCTTTGAACCCGTCGAGCAGCTCGTTGATGACCTGGGCGCCCGTGGAATCGATGTCGCTGATGGCTTCGGCGTCGATGAGCACCATCCGGATCGACGGTTCGGCCGCCTCGATGGCCTCACTGATGTCGTCGCGCAGGCGCCCCGCGTTGGCGAAGAAGAGCGGTGCGTCGAAGCGGTAGATGAGCAGGCCCGGATAGGTCTCGGTCCCCTCGTGGTCCTCCACGTCTCGGTAGGTGTCGGTGCCGGGCAGGCGCCCCAGGACCGCGGTGCTCGGCTCAGCCGCACGCAGCACCACCATCAGCAGTGAGAGCCCCACCGCGATGAGGATGCCCGCGAGCATGCCCAGGACCAGGACGGCCACAGCCGTGAACACAGCCATCCAGAACTCGGCCCGGCGATAGCGGTAGATGGCCCCGAAGTCGGTGATGTCGAGCAGTCCCAGACCGGCCACGATGACGATCCCGGCCAGGGCGGCGGAGGGCAGGAAGGCGAAGATGCCTGAAAGCAGGAGCAGCGTCAGCAGCACGAGACCGGCGGCCCACAGGTTGGCCACCTGGCTCCTGGCCCCACCATCAGCCGCGACGAAGCTGCGTGATTGACTCCCGTTGACGGGAATGCCGCCGAGGAAACCGGCGCCGATGTTCGCGGCACCCACACCGAAGAACTCCCGGTCCGCATCGAGGCGGTACTTGCCCTTCACGGCGAGCGATCGAGCGGTCAGCACACTGTCGGGGTACACCAGCAGGGCGACCGCGACCGCGGGGCCGATGAGCATGAGCACCTGGTCCAGACCGACGCCCGGAAGCGACGGCGTCGGGATGCCGGACGGGAACGAGCCCACAACCTCCACGTCGTTGTCGAGGCCGAGCAGGGCCACGAAGAGGATCGAGACGACCACCACCACGAGCGCACCGGGGATGCGCCGGTCGACGCGACGGAGCCCCAGGACGATGGCGATGGCGGCGACGCCGATGGCCAGTGCCAGCAAGTTCGTCTGGTCGAGGTTGCGCACGATGCCTCCGATGTCGGTGGCATACAGAGCGCGGTCGACATCGACCCCGAAGAGAGCCGTCAGCTGGCTGCCGATGATGAGCAGGCCGGAGCCGAAGACGTACCCGGCGAGGATGGGGCGGGAGAGGAAGTCGGCGATGCGCCCGAAACGGAGCAGGCCGCCGATGACGAGCACGATACCGACGAGGATGGCCAGCGTGGCCGCCAGTGCGATGTACTCATCGCTGCCGACGACCGCCAGCGGAGCGAGGATGGTCGCGACCATGATGGCCACGGTCGACTCGGGGCCGACGTTGAGCTCGCGGCTGCTGCCCCAGAGCCAGTACAGGAGCAGCGCTCCGAACGCGGTGTAGAGCCCGTAGACGGAGGGCACGCCGGCGAGCGCCGCATAGCCCATGGCCTGTGGCACCAGAATGGCCCACACGGTGATACCCGCGACCAGGTCGCGCGTCACCCAACCGCGCTCGTATGACGCCAGGGCGGCCAGTCCGGGGACAGCTCTGCGCAGCAGCTCCATGGGATGGCTCAGCCCTCAGGGGGCGCCTGGCCCTCTGAGGATGCGGTCGACGCTGTCGACGACGCGTCGCCGTCGTCCGGAGCACCCAGCAGCTCGAAGGCCGCCACGGCTGCCCCTACCGTGGGGTACACCCGCGAGTCCGTGTCTACGCCCAGACGGGACATCATCTCCGCCACGCGGGTCTTGACCCGGGCCGCCCAGAACTCGATCCCGTCGTCGCGGAACTCGACGATCAGATCCCTGAGCACGCCGACCGCGGTCGAGTCGATGTCGGCGATCGACTCAGCGTCGAGCAGTACCACGCGCGGCAATGGCTCGGAGGCCGCGATGGCTTCTCGGACGTCGTCGGCGAAGGCGTTGGCGTTCGCGAAGAAGAGGTCGGCATCGAAGCGGAAGATCAGCAGCCCCGGGAACGTCTCAGCATCGGGGTGGGCCTCGAGACTATGGAAGGCGAAATCGTCGGCCTCCTCATGATGTGTCCGTCCCAGGACGGCCCATCGGGGTCGACTCGCCCGCGCCAGGATGAGCAGGAACGACACGGCGACTGCCACGAGCAGGCCCACCAGGATGTCGAAGACCAGGACGCCCAGCAAAGCCGCGGCGCCCGCCCAGAAGTCGTCGCGACGGAGGGTCCAGTAGCGGCCGATCTTGTCGAAGTCGATGAGGTGCCAGACCGCATGGATGACGATGGCGCCGAGCGTCGCCTCGGGCAGGTTCTCGAAGAGCCCGGTGAGGAAGAGGATGGTGACGAAGACGGCCGCCGTGAGACCGATGGAGGCCAGCTGTGTCTTCTGGCCGGCCTGGTCGGCCGCGGCGGTCTTCGAGAGACTGCCGTCGACCACGAACGCGCCCACCATTCCGGTCGCGGCGTTGGCGGCACCGAGAGCGACCATCTCCTGGTCGGCATCGACGGCGTAGCCGTACTTGCGCGCGTAGGTCCGCGCGGCGGCGACCGATTCCGCGAAGCCGACGATGACGATGGCGATGGCGCCGGGGATCAGCTCGATCCATTGCCCGCCCGAGATCGTCGGCCAGCCCAGCGACGGCAGCCCGCCGGGGATCTCGCCGATGATGGCGACGTTCTCCGGGCGAAGGATCGAGACGATCACGATGGCCACGGCCGCGACGACCAGCGCGGCTGGGATGCGCGGCACGAAGTGCTCCATCACGAAGAGCAGGACGAGGCTGCCCGCGCCGATGACGAGCGTGGCGATCACCGTCTCGTCGAGGTTCGAGACGACCGCGACGATGTCCCCGAAGAAGTTGTCGCCGGTGGCCTCGATGCCGAACAGCTTGTGCAGCTGCCCGGCTGCGATGGTCAGGGCCAGGCCCACGATGAAGCCATCGAGGACCGGCTTGGACATGAAGTCGGCCAGGAAGCCCAGCTTCACGAGACCGGCAACGACGAAGAAGGCGCCGGTGAGGATGGCCAGCGCCGTCGTCAGCTCGACGAACAGCTCCGGGTCGCCGCTCGCGGCGAGAGGCGCGATGATCGAGGCCGAGAGGACCGCGACCGTCGAGCTGGGCCCGACGTTCAGCTGCCGAGAGGTGCCGAAGATGGCATAGGCGAGCGGTGCCACCAGGGCCGCGTAGAGGCCGGTCTCGGGCGGCATCCCCGCCAGCGAGGCGTAGGCCATGGCCTCGGGCACGACCAGGGCCCAGACGGTCAGGGCGGCGACCAGATCGGGTACGAGGAAGCCCTTCTCGTAGCTCGTGAGCCAGAACGAGATGGGGACGAAGCGGCGCCAGCCGCTCGGCTGTCCTCGATCGCTCATGTGTCTCCCGTCGCGCGTGGCCGCCGCAAGGCCCGCTGCATCTACCCGGCAGGGCGAACGTAGGGTGGCACCGGCGCCGCGACCACACCCACATCGGGTGGTTCAGCGGGCCGACGTTCGAGCGCGCCGGGCCACCAGGCGGGTACTACTCGGCGGGCTCCTCGGCGGGCTCCTCCTCGGGCTCTTCCTCAGGCGGAGCCGACAGACCGAGCTCGTCCTCGACGGCCGTCATCCGTTCTTCGAGATCCTTCTGGCGGTTGCGCATCTTGGACAGCTGCCTGGACAGATCGTCAACGGCCGCCTCGACGGCCCCCACGCGATCCTCGAGGGCTGACGTGTCCTGGTTCTTCATGCGCTTGTTGAGGTCCTGGACGCTCGCGTCGAGGCCCTCGACCTGGGTGCGCAGCCCAGGCACATCGAGCTCGCGGACGTCGTCGCGCGTCCTGCTGATGCGCTTGTCGAGGCGGACCAGCTCCGAGGTCAGCGCGGCCACGCCGGTCTGGGTGACATCGACGATGGGCTCCTCGAAGGTCAACACGACCTGTCCGGATGCGTCGGCGAGGCTGAGGACGGTCTCCTCGAGGCTCCAGCTGTCGACCACGGGCAACAGCGCCGTGAAGGCGTCCTCGACCGTCCGAGCAGGGTCCAGGCAAAGCGCGAGGGTCGTACCCATGTCGCCTTCGAAGGAGATGCTGGAGCCGTCCAGCTCGTAGGTTCCGAAGAACGTGTTGCAGCCGCTATTGCCGCTGACGTCGCCGTCGTCCATGAACATCGTGGCTTCGACCCCGAACGGGACCGGTGTCACGGTGTCGTCGAGCGTGTAGGTCAGGAGCGTCCAATCGGCGCCCTCGGGCGTGATCTCGAACTCCTCATCCGCGGCGGCTGTGGTACCGCTCAGTGCCACTGCCAACAGAGCTGCACTCAGCATCCCGATCAGCGGCCTGGCCTGCGTGTGCCTCATGGAGTCTCCTTCCTGGGGGCGACAAGGACCATCTGAATACCCACGCGTTCACGCGAGTCGTGATGATGCAGTGGCGAGCATCCGAGCCAGTGCCGCGCGCTGCCACACCCGATGCGGGTGGATTCGAACGTGAAGGCGCCGTGGCAGGTACTAGGTCAGGGCTTCGTCATGAGCTGAACGTGAGACGTCGTAGCAGGTTCCGGTGCCGAGCACCGCGTGACCCGCTCGACGAGCTCTGCTATCGTTATCCGACTCGGGCGGCTAGCTCAGCTGGTTAGAGCACTTGCTTGACATGCGTCCCGCCGAATGCGGTGTAGGTGTCGCACGATGACGAGCCCTCACCGATGCGGTGAGGGCCTTGTTATGGGCTGAACGTTATCGGCTGAATCGAGCCTGGAAGGACACGATCTGCTCCGAGCGGTACCACCGATACCTGCCTGGCCCAGCGGTACTCCGACGGTGGATGGCGGTCATCGGTCATGCCGGCGGACCGGGCACAGCCCCCGGTCCACGAGCCAGGGGATGACGACGGCGCGACTGACCAGGCCGAGGACGTAGCAGGCAGCACCGAAGAGGACGAGCTCGAGCGGGCTCACGGCAGCGGTCGCGTCGGCCGGGCCGATGCTTGCGACCCGGCCCGACGCGAGTGGAGGAGGGGAGGACGTCCGTGCACGTCCTCGGTCTACGGGGCGGCCAGGGTGGCGTCAAGCGAGGGACCGTACGGATGTTCGGGAAGTCGTCCGGAAAGCGGATGCCATGGGGGTGACGCCGTCTGGGCGCTCTTGTCGCTGATCGAGTCGGCCGTGCGTATCCGAAGCTTGCATGGGCCGAAAGCTGGGCACGCTCGGATTTGCGGAGGCTGGTTCGCGACCGCGCCTACCTCCTCGCTCGCCGCCCTTGGGCGTCGCCAGGTGCCTGCTTGTGGGAACGGTGGTAGAGGAGTACCGTGCGTTGGTCGCGGCAGCTGCCGCGACGCTCCGTGTGGTCGATCCCTTTCGCTGTGAACGGGGTATGCGCCTGCCATCCGGTTCGGCACCAGCACCCGTCCGCCACGTAGTGGGCCGCGGCCGGGTGTGTCACCACAGGAGCTGGCCTATGACCAGGACCGCCTTCGTCGTTACATACCCGCCGCAGCTGTGCGGGATCGCGACGTCCACTTCCGACCTCGCGGCTGCGGCAGGCAGCCACGCCATCGTCGCGCTGCGACCACCCGAGTTGCCTGATGCGCATCCCCCCGAGGTGGGCCATGGCGTCCGCCATGCGGCGCGTGAGTACCCCTGGCAGGCCGCCGCGTGGCTCGACGCCGCGGCGTATCGCCGGGTCTTCGAGCGCGTGGCGCCCGCCGCTGCGCAGGTGGCACCGTCCGTCGACCCCGCCGTGCTGCTGGCGGCCGCCGGTGCCTGAGCTCGCACTCCCGCCGGTCCGTCGACAGCATCTCGAAGCCCTCACCGGACCACTCGGGATCTGGCAGCATGCGGACGGGATCGTGCCGGACGAGACCTTCGGCACCTGCACCGACGACGTCTCGCGTGCGCTCGTCGTGGACCTGCTTCACCGGCACGAGCTCGGTTGGGAGGCCGTGCGGCCGAGTGCCCTCGGTTCGCTGCGCTACCTCGAGGCCGCGTTCGATGCCAGCGTCGGGACATTCAGGAACCTCCGCGCCGCGGACGGCGGTTGGCTCGATGGCCCCCCATCCCAGGAAAGCCAGGGACGAGCGCTGCTGGCCCTCGGCACGACGGCCCGGGAAGCGCCCGAGGTTCCCTTCCGGCTGGCCGCCTCCTCATTGCTGGGCGCCGCGATGGCCGGTGCCGCGCGCCTGACGTCGCCGCGAGCGGTCTCCTCGGCGATCCTTGGCCTGGACGCCGGGCTGGATGGCGGCGAGTCGGGCCTGATGGCGCACACCTTCTCGGCTCTCGTCGACCGCCTGGACCGGACCTTCGCGAATCTCGATCACGACGACGAGTGGCCGTGGCCCGAGCCGGTGCTGACGTACGAGAGCGCCCTGCTGCC
>JASFQX010000060.1:0-7178 GCA_050115215.1 Chloroflexota bacterium | reverse complement strand
GGCCGTGGCTGCGGGGGTGCGGCACGTGCAGGCCACCATCAACGGCTACGGTGAACGGTGCGGCAACGCCAACATGGTCAGCGTCATGGCCAACCTGGCCCTCAAGACCGACCTGCCGCTGGCGCCCGTCGGCGGAGGCGACATCAACCACCTGACCTCGCTCAGCCGATCGGTGGCCGAGATCGCCAACGTGACCCCGCTCGACTACCAGCCCTTCGTCGGTCGCTCGGCCTTCGCCCACAAGGGTGGCGTCCACGGCGCGGCCGTGGCCAAGGTCGAGCGCAGCTACCAGCACGTGGACCCGGTGCTGGTAGGCAACGAGAGCCGGCTGGTGGTGAGCGAGCTGGGGGGTCGGGCCAACACCCGCATCCGCGCGGAGCAGCTGGGCCACAACCTCGAGGGCGTGGTCGACCCCAAGGTGCTCAGCGAGACGATCAAGGAGCTGGAGAACCAGGGACTGGCCTTCGAGGGCGCGGAAGCTTCGTTCGAGCTGCTCATCATGCGCCGGACCGAAGGCTACCAGGCGCCCTTCGAGATCCTCGACTACACCACGCTCTCGGAGAAGCGCGCCGAGCAGGAGTTCCTGGCCGAAGCCACGGTCAAGGTCCGGGTCGACGGCGAGGTCCTGCACACGGCCGCGGAAGGCAACGGTCCCGTCAACGCCCTCGACGCGGCCCTGCGCAAGGCCCTGCTGGGCTTCTACCCGCAGCTCAGGACGATGCACCTGGTCGACTACAAGGTGCGCATCCTCGACGGCGAAGCGGCCACGGCGGCGCGCACGCGGGTGATCATCGACTCGCAGGACGGCGACCGCGAGTGGTCGACCATGGGCTCGGACACGAACATCATCTCGGCCTCCGCCGCGGCGCTGGCCGACTCCTTCGAGTACGCCATCTGGAAGCGAGGCGCGGCCAGGGACGCCGAGTAGGCGGGGCCGAGCGATGGGCGAGGGGAGCATCCAGCCGGGTGACGTGGTCAACCTGCCCGCGCGCCTCAGCATCAGCCGGTGGCAGCTGGTCTACGCCGGCTGGACCCTGACCCTGCTGGCCTACATCGTCGTGCTCAACCTGTGGGTCGAGTTCAACCCCAGCGTGATCATCGACTCCTTCGTCATCTCCATCGCCACGGCCGTGGTGCTGCTGGTGCTGTTGGTGTCCATCCTCGGCTTCGAGCACCGGGTGAAGCACTGGTTCGCACAGCGCGAGGGCACGGCCTACCGCGTCCTGGGTGCGGCCTCGACATTGCTGATCCTGTTCCTCAGCAAGTTCGTCATCCTCGAGGTCGTCGACGTCATCTTCGGTGAGCACGTCGAGCTGGGCAGCTTCGTCGATGTCCTGGCCCTCGTCCTGCTGCTCATCGTGGCCCAGAAGCTGATGGTCTTCATCTGGGACGCCATCGGCGAGGCCGGGAGCGCGGCCAACGAGGGCATGCTCAGCGAGTAGACGCCATCGTTCCCCGGGCCTGACGCTACGCTTGCCCCCATGAGCCCCGACCAGCGCCTGCGCGTGGCCTTCGCCGGTGTCCCCGGCTCGTTCGCTGAGGATGCCGTGCTGGCCGCCTACCCCGAGGCGCTGGCCGAGCCGGTGCCCATGTTCGGGGACGTCCTCGCGGCGGTGACCGCGGGCCGGCTGGACGCCGGCGTCCTGCCCATCGAGAACGTGGTCGGCGGGGGGGTGCGCGAGGTCTACGACCTGCTGCTGGAGACCGAGGCGACGGTGGTGGGCGAGGTCATCGTGCCCGTGCGCCTGTGCCTGGCGGCGCTGCCGGGCGAGCGGCTCGAAGGCATCGAGCGCGTCTACTCGCACATCCAGGCCCTGATCCAGGCCGAGCCGTTCCTGCGCTCGCGTCCCTGGACGCTGCTGGCGGCCACCAACACCGCTGGTGCCGGACGCGAGATCCGGGAGCGGGGCGAGCGGGGCTCGGCGGCAGTGCTCTCCCCGCGGGCCGCCGCCATCCACGGGCTGGAGGTGCTGGCCAGCGATATCCAGGCCGAGCGGCGCAATCGCACGCGCTTCCTCGTCCTGGCCCTGCCCGCCCAGACTTGGCTGCCCACGCCGGCCTCGGCCGAGCCCGACGGCAGCCGCCGAAGCGCCCTGGCCTTCTCGGTGCGCAACGAGCCGGGCACGCTGGTGCGAGCCCTGAGCGTCATCGCCGCCCATGACATCAACATGACCAAGCTCGAGTCCCGCCCCAGCCGCGAGGGCGCGTGGGAGTATGTCTTCTGGGTCGATGTCGACTCGGACGTGTGTGACGATCCGGGGCCGGGCCGAGCCTTCCTGGCGGAGCTGCGCTCGGTCTGCGTCTGGGTGCGCGTGATGGGCTGCTATCCACGGTGCGTGGAGCCGGACATCTAGTGGCGGCATGAGGGCAGTCCTGTATCGGGGCTTCGGGCTCACCCCGGAGCTGACGACCGTGCCTGATCCTGCGCTGCCGGCGCACGGCGCCCTGGTCGAGGTCAGGGCCAGCGGCGTGTGCCGCAGCGACTGGCACGGCTGGCTGGGCCACGATCCGGACATCCGGCTGCCGCACGTTCCCGGCCACGAGTTCGCCGGGGTCGTGCGCGAGGTCGGCGCGGACGTGCGGCTTGTCCGCCTGGGCGAGCGCGTGACGGCCCCCTTCGTGGCCGGATGCGGTGCCTGTCCCGAGTGCCGGGCCGGCCAGCAACAGGTGTGTCGCCACCAGACGCAGCCGGGCTTCACGCACTGGGGTTCGTTCGCAGAGCTGGTCGTGGTCCACCACGCGGACCTGAACCTGGTGCGCCTGCCCGAGTCACTCGCCGACGCCGACGCCGCCGCTCTCGGCTGCCGGCTGGCCACGGCCTTCCACGCTGTCGTGGATCAGGGTCAGGTTCGCGCCGGTGAGTGGCTGGCCGTCTACGGCTGCGGTGGGGTCGGTCTGTCGGCGGTCATGATCGGCACGGCCGTCGGCGCGAGCGTCATCGCCATCGATGTGGCCGAGGACAGGCTCCGGCTGGCGCGTGCGCTGGGCGCCGCCGCCACGGTCGATGGGCGGCGGGTCGCCGACCCGGCTGCGGCGGTGACCGACCTCTCGGACGGTGGCGTGCACGTGTCGCTCGATGCCCTGGGCAGCGCGGCCACCGCTCGCGACTCGATCCGCAGCTTGCGCCGGCTGGGTCGCCATGTCCAGGTCGGGCTCCTGCTCGGGGACGAGGCCGATCCGCCGCTGCCCATGGACCTGGTGGTCGCGCGTGAGCTGCGGCTCATCGGCAGTCATGGGATGCAGGCCCATCGCTACCAGGCGCTGCTGGCCCTGATCCGATCCGGCCGCCTGGAGCCTGGCCGGCTGCTCGGTCGCACGATCACGCTCGACGAGTCGATCGAGGTGCTCACGACCATGGATGGGCCAGCCCCGCCCGGCCTGACCGTCATCACCCGGTTCGGGGCGTCGGGGGCCTTGTCACGGAACCGTTGCGCGGAGCGGTCAGACTGAAGACGGGGAGCGCCACGGAACGCGGTCCCGGATGGACCGCCACGGAACGCGGTCCCGGATGCCGGCAGGAGGAAACGCATGAGCGCCACGCCTGGATCACAGGGCAGCGACGCCCGAAGCCGCCGACGCTGGATCGCCATCGGGGTGGTGGCGGTCGTCATCGCCGTCGTCCTCGGCGTGGTCGCGGTGTGGTACGTCTTCTTCAGCTCGGAGGCACCGCCGGCGCCGAACCTGAACGACGCCCTGCAGGTGCTGCAGTCCGCGCCGCCTGCCGAGTAGCCGCCGCGGCGGCCAGCCGGGCAGCCAAGGGCTCGGCCCCTTGAGCCCGCCGGCGCTCCCGGTGAGGGTAGCTAGCGCGCCTTGCGGGCGGCGACGGCGGCGGCCGTGGCAGCCCACTCGCGCAGCTGTTCGGGATCCTCGCGGACGGGCGCCGGCACCTCCCAGTAGGGCATGCGCGCGTGCTGCGTGGACCCGGCCGCCTCGAAGGCCGTGGCCGTGCTGCCGTCGGCTCGCAGGTAGAGCCGGCCCTCGGAGTCCACGATGGCGAACATGACCTCGTCCTTGAACAGGCCGTGACCGCCGAACATGGCGCGGGCGCTGACGCCCAGCGCAGCCAGCTGCTCTTCGAGCTGGGCGGCGGCCTCGATGCCCGCGGTCTTCTGGCGGGTGCCCTTGGAGGCCACGTCAGGCCTCGGTGATGGTCACCGACTTGATGGCCACCGGGTTCACCGGGCGGTCCTGGGCGCCCGTGGGCGCGCCCGCGATCGCGTCTACCACCTCTTCGCCCGCGCTGAGCTTGCCGAAGATGGTGTAGTTCGGCGGCAGCGGGTAGTCGGCGTGCATGACGAAGAACTGGCTGCCGTTGGTGTTGGGCCCGGCGTTGGCCATGGCCAGCGTCCCGCGCAGGTACTGCCGGGTGACCGGCTCGTCCGCGAAGCGATAGCCGGGACCGCCGGTACCGGTACCGGTGGGGTCGCCGCCCTGGATCATGAAGCCGCTGATGACCCGGTGGAAGATGACGTCACCGTAGAACCCCTCGCGTGCGAGGTAGACGAAGTTGTTGACCGTCCGAGGCGCCTCGGCGGCGAAGAGCTCGGCGGTCATGGTGCCGGCCGTGGTCTCGATGGTGGCGGTGTAGGTCTTGGCCGGATCGATGACCATCTCCGGTGGGTTCGCGTACTGCGGCACGGATGCACTCCTCGTTGCTGGCTTCCCTATCAGCCTACCCGAGAAGGCCCATCGGGCTGCCCGGGACGGCTCCGTGTCTTCCGGGCCGGCCCTTGGCGTGCAGCGGATGACTAGGATGGGTCTCCACGAAGGAGGTCGCCCGCACCATGAACGACGCCGCCCCTACTGCCGACGCCTATCCCATCTATCTCGCCGGCCGCTGGGTCGATTCCCCACGCCTGCTGGAGGTCGGCGACCCGGCCCATGCCGACGTGCTGGCGGGCACCACCTACCTGGCCACGCCGGCGCAGTACGAGGAAGCGGCTGACGCGGCCGTCCGGGGCTTCGAGGAGATGCGCGCGTTGCCGACCTATGCGCGGGCCGCGGCCCTGCGCCATGTCAGTGCCGGCATCGCCGAGCGGCGCGACGAGATCGCGGAGCTCATCACGCGCGAGTCGGGCAAGTCCATCCGCGATGCACGCGTAGAGACCGAGCGCGGCGTGCTCGTGTTCCGCCTCGCGGCGGAGGAGGCCGAGCGGCTCGGCGGCGAGACGATGCCGCTGGACATCGCTCCCGCCCACAAGGGCCGGCAGGCCCTGACCCGACGCTTCCCGGTGGGACCGGTAGCGGCCATCAGCCCCTTCAACTTCCCGCTCAACCTGGCTGCCCACAAGGTGGCCCCAGCCATCGCCGCAGGCTGCTCGATCGTGCTCAAGCCGCCTTCCCGGGACCCGCTCACGATGCTGACCGTAGCCCGGATCATCGACCGCGCCGGGCTGCCGCCCGGTGCAGTCTCGGTGCTACCCATGGAGCGCAGTCTGGGTGACCGGCTGGTGGCAGACGAGCGCTTCCGGCTGCTGACGTTCACCGGCTCACCGGCCGTCGGCTGGCGCATGAAGGAGCGGGCGGGCCGGAAGCCGGTGGTGCTCGAGCTCGGCGGCAACGCCGGTGCCATCATCGATGCCAGCGCCGACCTCGACTGGGCCGTCAAGCGCACTCTGGTGGGCGCGTTCGCCTTCAGCGGCCAGGTCTGCATCAGCGTCCAGCGCCTGCTCGTCCACGCCAGCGTATGGGAGCGGTTCCTGGAGCGGTTCGTGGCCGCCGCCGAGGGGCTGAAGCTGGGCGATCCGCTCGATCCCGACACCGACATCGGGCCCATGGTCGACAAAGCCGCGGTCGAGCGGACCGAGCGCTGGGTGGCGGAGGCGGTCGCCGACGGCGCGAAGGTGCTCACGGGCGGTACCCGGGAGGGGCTGTTCTTCCGACCCACGGTCCTCGTCGAGGCTGCGCGCTCGTCGCAGGTGTGCTCCGAGGAGGCGTTCGCTCCGCTCGTCGTCGCCTTCCCCTTCGACGACATCGAGGAGGCCTTCGCGGAGGTCAACGCCAGCCGCTTCGGGCTGCAGGCGGGCGTCTTCACCAACGACCTGGCCCACGCCTGGCAGGCATTCGAGACGCTCGAGGTGGGCGGCGTGGTCATCAACGACGTGCCCACCTACCGGGTGGACCACATGCCCTACGGCGGCGTCAAGGAGAGCGGCATCGGGCGTGAGGGTCTGCGCTGGGCCATCGAGGACATGACCGAGCTGAGGCTGATGGTGATGGCGCAGCCTGGCTAGGCGAGTGAACGGCGGTCCTGTGCCAGCCTGTGCGTTTCGGGCCATTCCGGCGCGGTCGGCCACGGTGTCGAATGGGCAGGCCAGCCTCGGGCTGGGACCATGCGCCTACCCACGCTTACATCACCACGCCGCCACAAGTCCCGGTTCTTCGGTAACGCACGCCTGACCCGGATCCGGCTCTGGGTGGTCATGCTCGGCTTGGCCATGCTGCCGATGGTGGGCGCCATCTACATCGGCCATGCCTTCTCACCCGACGCCGCCCCGCCCAGCGCAGACGAGCGGGCCTGGCAGACAGCCACCGCCGCGACCGAGCTGGCGGCCGCCCAACGCGAGCTGGAGGGCCGTCTCCTTGCCCTCGCCGGCGACCCCGATGTGCGCCGGCTCGTGGACGGCATCGACGGCTCGGCCGAGCGGGCGACAGCGAGCAAGGCCCGCTCTCTGCTGGAGATGGGTGACCGCGGCCTGATCGAGGCCATCTGTCTCGTGCGCGCGCTCGACGGCAGCAAGACGGTCATCGACGTGCCCTCGGGCAACTCCGCCGGGACTGCCGCCTGCGGGACCTCCTCGCTGGTGGACGAGGCCTTGGCGGCGCCACCGGGTGGCGTGGTCCGGGCCACCACGTACGGCAGCGACCGAACGCGCCGCCTGCTCATCGCCACCGAACTGATGGGCGCCGGCAAGCGCACCGCCGGCGTCATCAGCGCCGAGGTCAGCCTGCGCGACCTGTTCGCGGCGACGCCGGCGGCGGCCGGCATCGGTACCGCCGCCGCTCTCGTCGACATGACCACCAACACCATCGTGGCCGGTGCCCGCACCGATGCGGTCATCTCCGGCACCGACATCGAGGGCACGCGCCCGCTGGGCAGCCTGCGGGTCCGTCTCAACGGCATCCTGAGCGGCCATCCGGGCACCGCCGCCGACCTGCAGCAGGCCGGCTGGAAGGCC
>JASFQX010000059.1:0-7195 GCA_050115215.1 Chloroflexota bacterium | reverse complement strand
GGCCAACTCCTCGTAGGCCACACGATCGACGATGCGTCCGCAGCGGTAGGCCGGTCGCGTCTGCTCGGTCCAGCCGGCCATGAAGGCGGCGTCGTCGCGCGCGGCGCCCAGGTCCAGCGATCGCAGACCGCGACCGGCCATGTCCTCGATGATCGTCTGCACCAGCGCGTAGGGCGCCCCCAGTCGCTCGCCCTCGCGGTCGGCGGCCAGCGCGTGCAGGTAGGCATGGTCGCCAGTTACGTACACGACCGCGGCAGCGACCGGGCCGTCCTCTGCCTGGACGGTGAAGGCGACGCAGCCGGGCAGCTGCAGCTGGCCCTCGAGCGCCGGGGACGAGAGGCCGAGCTCAGCGCCGGGCAGAGGCGAGCCGTGGAGCGCGGCCCAGATCGCGCCCACATCGGAAGGCGCGTCCTCGACCTCGACATCGACCAGCTGCAGGACCTGTCGAACGGCTCGTCGGTGCTCGCGGGAGGGCCAGGACGTGGCCAGGTCGACGATGTGGTGCAGGGCCTCGACGCGCACGAGGTCCCCGAAGGCCGGACGCAGCACCTCCTCATCGACGGTCGCCAGCGGATCGGTGACCGCGCTGATGCTGACCACGTCAGCCAGGGCTGCGGTCTCGGCCAGGTCCACGGCCAAGCCCACCCAGTCGCGACAGATGAGCAGCGGATAGCCGATGAGGGCATCGCGACGGTCGCTGCCGTCGATGCCCAGGGACAGCATCCACGTGCCGCTTCGCCGCAGGTGGCGCACCTCGCCGACCTCGACGAAGGCCTCGGCGTAGCCGGGATGGAGGTAGCCGTCGCGGCCGGCCGCGGCCAGGAGCTCCTCGCCGCGGGGGTGGCTCTCCATCTAGGCCATCCGGTCCCCGCCCGGGCGGCGGGGGCCATCGACCAGCGCCGGCACATCCTCCAGCGCGACCCGGCGTGCGAAGACACGGAAGAGCAGCGCCAGCAGGCGTTCCACCGGGTCGTGGGGACGCTTGGGCCGGAGCGTGGTACGGCGAAGCCAGAGGATGGGCTGGCCGCTGAGCCGATGGACGACGAGGCCGACCGTTCCGATGGCGGTGGCGAGGACACGCCGAGGCGCCCCCAGCTCGCGACCGGGGTCGAGCTGGCCACGGGTGCCCAGGAACACCAGCCGCCCTTCCGCATGCGCCCGCTGCAGCGCCAGCGGCCTCGTCGGCGACGGCCGCTGAACGACCAGGTCGCGCCGGGCGAGCTCGAGGAGCAGGCGCTCGTTGCGGGGACCGACCGTGGCGCCCACGGGCACCAGGGCCACCTCCGCTCTCGGCTCGCGGGCACCCTCGTAGTCGTGCTCGCGGAGGTAGTCGGCCAGGTGCAGGGCCGCAAAGCGACGGGCGTCGGTGGACATCTCGTGCTGCCAGCGGCCCACGCTGCTCGTGTTGAGCGGCCCTGCGACCGATGCCTTCCACCACTCGTGCTCCCCCGCCACGTCGGCGGCGGCTCCGCGCGAATCGAGCATGGCCGCCTCGTAGTCCTCGCCGATGAAGTCACAGATCCGGCGGAGCTCGCGCTCGGGCTCGGTCACCAGGTCCTCGTAGCGCAGCGTCATCGCCCGCGGGTCAGCCGTGATGCGTGCGTGCGAGGCACGATCGTCATCGTCCACCCGCACGAGATTGCCGACGACCGACTCCTTGGCGAACGGCACCTGTGCCAGGGACAGGGCCACGTCCCGAGGATCGCGCACGATGCGCACGATGCAGGCCTCGGGCCACAGCGCGCGCAGCGTGTCGGTCATGAGCAGGTGGCGCGGTGTCTTCTCGATCCAGCGAGCCTTGCCGGCGTGCCGTGCGTGCAGCTCCGTGAGCGACTCCAGCATGGCCGCTTCCGAAGGCCGGCGGTGTTCCAGGTAGGCGCCGATCTGGGGCAGGGTCAGCCCGAAGAGCTCGGTGATGGGATGGCCCTGATTGCGCAGCGAGGCGATGAAGTCCACGGCCGGCCTGGGCCACGTCAGCGGGTCGAGGATGCGCTGCCGCGCCCGCTCATCGAGGTGCCGATAGCGGGCGAAGAAGCGTGACTCGGGCCCACAGTCCAGGCGGGAGTGCGCCGAGAGCATGGCTGACAACAGGGTCGTGCCCGAGCGGGCCACGCCGACCACGAAGATCGGCGCGTCAGTCATCGGCTGGGTCCGCAGCGGCCGGCGGGGCTTCAGCTGGGTCCGCTGCGGCCGGCGCGGCCGGAGAGGCTTGGGCTGAGCCTGCCTCTGCCGGCTCGACCTTGGATCCTGCCTCGGTGCTCTCGACCGCGGCCGGCTCGGCACCCACGAGCGCGGGCAGGTCCTCGGCCTCCGCCGTGGACGCGAGCACCTGCAGCATGCGTGCAATGAAGCGCTCGCCGCCGTCGCGGGGATGTCGGCGGATGAGCGAGAGCCTGCGCACCCAGACCACGGGGCGGCCCTGCAGGCGGCGGGTCAGCAGCAGCCATCCCAGGCGCGCGATGTCGATCACCCGCCGCTCCGCCGAGCGACGGCGGTCGGGATCGAGCTGGCCGACCACGCCGAAGAAGACCAGCGGCTCCTGCAGGTGCAGCTGCTCGATGCTCGAGGGGATCGGCCGTCGGATGGCCACGTCGGCTGTCGCCAGCCGCAGCAGCACCTCGTCATACCTGGCGTTGAGCGCATCGCCGGCGGGCACGATGGCCAGCGCCTTCTTGGGCGGCACGGCCTCGCCGTAGCCGTGCTCTTCGAGCATCGAACCGAGGTTGAGCGCCGCGTAGTGCTGGACCTCGGGCGGCATCTCGTCGCTCCAGCGACCGGAGCGAGAGGGGTCCAGCGGGCCGGTGGCATCGCCCTTCCACCACTCGTGCTGGGCGGCCACGCCGGTGGCCCCGCTGCGATCCTTGAGCATGCCCGGCTCGTAGTCGACGCCCACGAAGGTGCAGATGCGACGTAGCTCGCGCTCGGGGGCAGACACGAGATCCTCGTAGCGCACCGTCAGGGCCACGTCCGAGCTGCGATAGAAGTCGGCCGCGGCCTCGTTCATGCGTGCCAGCACCGACAGATTCGTCAGCAGCGACGGCGTGCCGAAGGGCACCTTGGTCAGCGACACCGCGGCATCACGGGGGTCGCGCACGATGCGCACGATGTGAGCCCCGGGCCATGCTTCGGTGATGAGCTCGGGCACCTCCAGGTGGCGCGGCGTCTTCTCGACCCAGCGCAGGGCCCCGGCACGCAGGGCCCGCTGTGCGGTCAGCGACTCCAGCATCGTGGCCAGCGACGGTGGCCGAACCGCCAGCCAGGCCCGGATCTCCTCGCGCTCGAGGCCGTACATGGGGTAGATGGGTTGCTTGCCCAGCGACAGGCTGCAGACATAGGCCGTCGCCCGTTCGGGCCAGTCGGACGGGTCGAGGATGAGATCACGCTCGCTGCGAGGCAGATGCGACCAGCGGCTGAGGAAGTGGGTCTCGGGTCCGCACTCGAACGCGCTGTGGGCAGCGAGCATGGCCGACAGCAGGGTCGTGCCCGAGCGCGGGCCGCCGACCACGAAGACGGGCTGTGAGGACAGGTCGGTCACCGAGCCGACTCTATCAGGGCCGATGGGCAGACAGGCGCGCGATAATCAGGCCAAGGCCTGCTGTCGCACGGGGGAAAGACGATGAGGCTCAGGAAGGTGCTCACACTCGCCATCGCCATCGCGCTCGCGGCAAGCCTGGTGCCCGGCGGGATCGCGCACGCCGGCACCACCAAGATGGTCAAGGACATCGCGGTGGGCGATTCGATGCCCATCGGCCTGACGGCCTACAAGGGCAAGGTCATCTTCAGCGCCTACAAGCCCGGGCTCGGCCGCGAGCTCTGGATCAGCGACGGTACCAGGGCTGGGACCAAGCTCGTTCGCGACATCGCGCCGGGCAGCGCGTCGAGCGATCCGTACCAGTTCACGGTGGTCGACGGCATCGTCTACTTCAGTGCGTCGCGTCCGTCCGATGGCATCGAGCTGTGGCGCACGAACGGCACCAGGGCCGGCACGTGGCGCGTCAAGGATATCCAGCCCGGAGCGGGATCCTCGGTGCCGCTCAACCTGACCAAGCTCGGCAGGAAGCTGCTCTTCCGCGCCACGGACCCGGGCGCGGGGGCGTCGCTCTTCGTGAGCAACGGCAAGAAGGCAGGCACCAAGCGGATCCTCGACCTGGACACCGCCAGCTCCGCGGCTCCGGGCAGCTTCGTCATCGTGCCCTTCAAGGACAGGGCCTACTTCCAGGCCAGCCGCGCCTGGAGCGGCGCGGAGCTGTGGCGGACCGACGGAACCAAGGCGGGGACCAGGCTGGTCAAGAACATCGCCGCGGGCCCGGCCTCGAGCTCACCCGAGTCCCTGACCGTCGCGGGAGACCGGCTGTATTTCGGCGCCACCGTGGCGGGGACCGGCACGGAGCTGTATCGGACCGACGGAACCAAGGCAGGGACCAGGCGTGTCAGGGACATCTACCCTGGGGCCGGCAGCAGCTACCCCAACGGCCTGATGGCCCTCGGAAGCACGCTCCTCTTCGTCGCCTATGATTCCGAACACGGGTTCGAGCTGTGGAAGAGCAGCGGCACCAAGTCGGGGACGAAGCTGCTCAAGGACATCAGGTCGGGCCCCGGCAACTCGTCGGCCCGTCTGCAGGAGAGGATGAGCGGCCACGTCTACTTCAGCGCCTACACGCCGACCAAGGGCATGGAGATCTGGCGCACCGATGGCACCAGGAAGGGGACGCGTCTCGTCAAGGACATCGTCAAGGGCTTGACCTCGGGCGGACCCACGGAGATGACCAGGGTGTCCGGCGCGGTCTTCTTCGCGGCCGGTGCCTTCGCAGACGAAGAGTTGTGGAAGACCAGGGGCCTCGGCGGCTTCCGCGTGGCCGATATCAGACCCGGCGGCGCCGGTTCGTCTCCCATGAACCTGGTCCGAGTGGGCAAGAGGCTGTTCTTCACCGCTGATGACGGCACCCACGGCCGCGAGCTCTGGCTGTGGAAGCAGTAGCCTGAGCCGGTAGCCAAGACGGAAGGGCGGCGACGGGCGGCGCAGCAGGGCATCCCGCGCGCGACTGGTACCCTTGCGCCGTCCATGGGAGTCGTGAACGAGGCACCTGCTGCCTTCCGCAGCAGCAACGATCGGCCCGGCCCGGTCGCCCTCATTCGAAACGCCGTCACCGACGTGTATACACGCCGTCGGCTGATTCGCTATATGGTCCGCGCCGACGTCAAGAAGCGCGGCGTCAACACCGTCCTGGGCAACGTCTGGTGGGTCCTGGACCCGCTCATCACGATGCTCATCTATGTGCTCGTGATGACCGTCATCTTCCAGCGCTCCACGCCGGACTTCCCGCTCTTCCTGCTCTCGGCGATGGTGCCGTTCAAGTGGTTCACAGCCACCGTCGGCAGCTCCACCAGCGCCGTCACCGGCAAGCAGTCACTGATCACGCAGATCCTCTTCCCTAAGATCATCCTGCCGGTCACGCTCTCGCTCAGCCAGATCGTGAGCTTCCTCTTCGGCCTCGGCGTGCTGCTGTTCGTGTGGTTCTTCGCCTACCACGACCACGTCACCTGGCAGGTGGTGTGGATCCCGCTCATCGCCGTGGTCCAGTACACCTTCGTGCTCGGCTGGACGTTCATCGTCAGCGCCGTGACCGTCTTCTACCGCGACGTGGGCATCGTCATCGGCCACTTCATGCGCCTGCTCTTCTGGATCAGCCCGATCCTCTGGTCGTTCATGGAGGTGGCCGGTCGTGGCGCACGGCTGCAGGCGGGACTCGAGGGCATCGAGCGCAGCTTCGGCATGCCCACCGGCATCCTCTTCGGCTTCATCTCGCTCAACCCGGTGTCACAGCTGATCGAGTCCTATCGCAAGGTCATCTACGGCGGGCTCGACCGGATCGACGTGACCGATCCGGTCACCGGTGAGGTCAGCGAGACGCTCGTCTGGACCGAGGCCATGCCGCCCGACTTCCAGATGCTGGCCATCGTCTTCACCATCGGCATCGTCATCATCCTCATCGGCACCATCATCTTCAAGCGGCTCGAGCCCGCCTTCGCGAAGGTGCTGTGATGGCCGGCAACCCCCGCCCGCGGCCCACCGCCGAGGAAGTCGAGGAGGCCGTCGATTCGCGCCAGGACGAGCGCATGGAGGAGGACGCGCTCGCCGCCATCGCAGACGCGGAGAACGAGGCGCCAGATCCCGAGGAGTTCGGGCTCAAGGTCCAGGCGCCGCTCGGCGAGATCGCCATCCGCGCCGAGAACCTGGGCATCCGCTACAACCTCAACTTCACCAAGAAGACGAAGCTACGCACGACCTTCGCCAACCTGCTCGACCCGCGACGCCGCAACGCCGGCCATTTCTGGGCCCTGCGCAACGTGGACTTCACCGTCCGGCGCGGAGAGGCCGTGGGCATCGTCGGCCCCAACGGCTCGGGCAAGTCCACGCTGCTGCTGGCATTGGCCGGCATCCTGCAGCCATCCGAGGGCGTGGTCGAGGTCAGCGGGCACGTGTCCACGCTGCTCAGCCTCAACGCCGGCTTCGACGCCGAGCTGACCGGACGCGAGAACATCGCGCTCGCCGGCGCGCTCATGGGCATCGACGAGCAGGTGATGAGGGAGATCACGCCCGGCATCATCCGGTTCGCCAACATCGGCGCCTTCATCGACGCGCCCCTGAAGACCTACTCGTCCGGCATGCGGGCGCGCGTCGGCTTCTCCATCGCCACCGCCGTCGACCCGGACATCCTGCTGCTCGACGAGGTCCTGCAGACCGGCGACAACAAGTTCAAGAACAAGTCACGCCGGCGCATCGCGGAAGTGCTGCAGACGGCCAAGGCGGTGGTGATGGTGACCCACGACATGAGCTGGATCACCGCCTTCTGCAACCGCGCGGTCCTCATGGACAAGGGCCAGATCGTGGCCGACGGCGACCCCGAGGAGATCGCCGACCTGCACGAGCAGGACGCGGCCAAGCGTGCCCGCCAGAAGCGCAAGGCCAAGCAGCTGCTCAAGCACGGCAAGGTCGACCTGGTGGACATCCGCAGGGCCCGCAGGCAGGGCAAGCTCGACCAGCTCGTCGAGGGCCACGAGGACGACTACCAGGCGCTGAAGGCGGAGAAGCAGCGCCAGCTGCAGGAATCGCGAGCCAAGCGCCGGGCTGCCAAGCAGGCTCGCAAGACCAAGCAGCAGGAGGCTGAGGCCGCCGGGCGCCGGTCGAACGACG
>JASFQX010000058.1:0-7197 GCA_050115215.1 Chloroflexota bacterium | reverse complement strand
GTTGGGACTGTCCCACACCTCGAGCTTGAGCTCGGCCAGCAGGGGCACGTCGCCGTAGGTCGTGCCCTCGATGCGGATGTGGCAGAACTTGCGGTCCTCCAGCCAGGGCACGTGGTCCGAAGGGCCCACGTGGACCGCGCCGTCCTCGAGCTCGTAGTCCAGCTGGGAGGTGACGGCGTTGGTCTTGCTGATCTTCTTGGACTCGAGGCGGTCGCGCTCGAGCATGTTCTGGAAGTCGGTGTTGCCCCCGAAGTTCAGCTGGTAGGTGCGGTCGACCTGCACGCCGCGGTCGTCGAATAGCCGCGTCAGCACGCGATGGCTGATGGTGGCCCCGACCTGGCTCTTGATGTCATCACCGATGACCGGCAGCCCGGCCTCGGCGAACCGGGCCTGCCACTCGGGCTCCCGGCCGATGAAGACGGGGATGGCGTTGACGAAGGCGCAGCCGGCCTCGATGGCCTGCTCCGCGTACCAGCGGGTGGCGTCCTCCGAGCCGACCGGGAGGTAGGAGACGAGCACGTCGACCTCGGCCGCCTCGAGCGCAGCGGCCACGTCCACGGGCTCGTCGGCGGACTCCGGCACCACGTCGGCCACGTAGCGGCCGATGCCGTCCATGGTCGGACCACGCTGCACGGTCACGCCGATCTGCGGCACGTCACAGAAGCGGAAGGTGTTGTTGGGCGCCGCGTAGATGGCCTCGCCGAGGTCCCGGCCGACCTTGCTGGCGTTGACGTCGAAAGCGGCCACGAACTCGATGTCGCGGACGTGGTAGCCACCGAGGTTCACGTGCATCAGGCCGGGCACGAAGGCGTCCTCCGGGGCCTGCTGATAGTAGTACCGGCCCTGGATGAGGCTGCTGGCACAGTTGCCGACGCCGACGATGCCGACGCGCACCTTGTCGCTCATGGGGGAGTGTCTCCTTCTGTGGTCGTCCCGCGTCATTCGGTCGGCGGGTTGGGAGGCTGGGAGGTCACGAACCGGATGCGCTGGATCACCGTGATGGTGGCCAGCAGGGCGATGAGGCCGAGGCCGATCGCGAGGACGAGACTGCCGGGGTCAGACACCTCGGGGGTCACCCCGAAGATGCCGGCGACCACGACGGCCACGCCGAGGATGACCGTGCGCACCTCGCGCGGGGCGAAGCCGATGGCGGCCATGCCGGTGCCGCTCGAGAATCCCAGCGACTCGCTCTTGGCGCGGGTGTAGCTGACCATGAAGGCCGAGACCAGCGCCGCGGTCGCCAGCCAGGCTCCGAGGTCGAAGCCCGCCCGTGTCGAACCGATGACGATGCCGAGATAGACGATCCCTTCACCCCAACGGTCGAAGGTGCTGTCCATGAAGGCACCGAGCTTGCTCACCTGCCCGGTGGCGCGCGCGACCGCCCCGTCGAACATGTCGAAGCCTGCGCCGGCCGTGGCCACGATGCCGGCGAGGAACCACCATTCGACAGCGGCCAGCAAGCCGCCGAGCGCGGCGATGCCGAAGCCGATGAGCGTGAGCATGTTGGGCGTGAGCCCTGCTCGAGCCATGGCCAGGGCGATCGGCTCGACCCTGGCGCGGATACCGGAGCGTTGCTCCGGAGAGATGAACGATCCTTTGCCCACGACTACCCCTCGATCCCCAGGAGCGCGAGCTCCTGTGCGTGGAAGCGCAACAGGGCCTCCCGGCCCAGGCTGCAGATGGTTTCTCGACCCTGGCGCCGGGTGTCCACGAGGCCGGCCGCGCGCAGACGGCGCAGATGCCACGAGACGAGCGGCTGGCTCAGATCGACGTGGCGCATGAGGTCGCTGACGGTGCCGTTGCCCTGGGCCAGCCGCTGCAGGATGCGCAGCCGGGTCGGGTCGGCGAGAGCCTTGTGTACCAGCGCCACGTCCTTGAGATCCGCCGGCGGATCGGTGACGGCGGCGATGGTGGAACGGATGCGTGCCGGACTCGGCAAGCGCTTCTCCTGTGCTCCCGACGGCTCGATACAACAACGAGCCTTTATATAAGCGAGTATTGATGCTAGAGCGGATGGCTGCCCGTTGTCAACCTCCGGCCCATGCGCAAAGGGTGCGCCTCACGCATCATGCGGGCATGCACGCTGCCCGCCTCGGCCGTCGCCGCGTGGCCGTGAGCCGCCTCACGCGGGGAGCCCCCCCGTGAGCCGGGCGACGAGAGCGGTGATGCTGGCCGCGCTCTGCCTGGGCGTGCTGCTGGTCGGCATCGAGCTCTTCATCACCGCGGTCGCCCTGCCCGACATCTTCTTCGATATCTCCGGCTGGGCCGAGCTGCGACGGGCGTCATGGGTCGTGACCGCCTACCTGGTGGCCTACATCGCGGCCATGCCGCTGGCCGGCCGTGCGGCCGATCGCTTCGGCCTGCCCCAGCTGATGATCGTGGCGCTCTTCATCTTCGCCCTCGGATCGTTCGTGTGCGGTGCCGCTCCGAGCCTGGAGGTGCTGGTGCTGGGCCGCGTCGTCCAGGGTGCCGGCGCCGGCGCCATCCTGCCCGTGGCCACCGCCGGCGCCAGCCATCTGTATGAGGGCCACGCTCGTTCGCGAGCGCTCGGCTTCATCGGCGCGGCCACCTTCCTGGGCATGGCCGTCGGACCGGTGCTGGGAGCGCTGATCCTCGAGCACCTGCAGCTGCGCGACGCGCTCACGGGCATCGGCATCTGGGGCGGCACCGCGGTCGAGATGGCGACCCCTTCCTGGCGCTGGGTCTTCTATGTCACGGTGCCGCTGGCCTTGCTCGCAGCCATCTACGTGTGGGCTGCCGAGCCCGGCTGGGATGTGGCCCCGGGCAGCTCCCGCATGGACGCGGTGGGCGCGGTCCTCTTCAGCGTCTCGCTCACCAGCGCCCTCCTGGCCATCACGCTCGTCGGGGACGAGCCGGGCGACCTGCCGGTCATCCCCGTGGCCACCGTCGTGGCCGTCGTCACCGGCGCGCTCGCGATCGTGCGCATGTTGCGCGTGCCCGAGCCCTTCCTCGACCTGCGCCTCTTCGCCAATCGCATCTTCAGCGGGGCCGTGCTGGTCAGCCTCCTCACCGGTTACGCGCTGGCCACGGCCATCGTGGGCATGGCCGCCTTCATCGACCGCGTGCGCTTCGCCGGGCCGGAGGAGCAGGGCGTGGTCCTGGGGCCGATGGCCTTCTTCATGGCCGTGGGCGCCTTCGCCTCCGGCTTCATGATGCGGCGCTTCAACGCCACGGCCGTGACCCTCGCCGGCCTGACCGCCAGCGTCTTCGGGCTGGTCTGGCTGTCCACCACGCGTATCGACACCGAGCTGTGGGTGCCGGTGGGTGCGCTCTCGCTCTTCGGTCTCGGCTTCGGGCTGACCGTCACGCCCCGCTCGATGGCGGCCGTGGAGGCGGCCGGTCGTGACGCCTTCGGAGCGGCCAGTGCAGCGGTGACCGTGGCGCGCATGGCCGGCATGGCCATCGGCATGGCGGTGCTCACGGCCTTCGGCACCACCCGCATCGACCAGACCACGCGGGCGCTCGACGAGCAGGCCTATCGCGACGCCATCCTGCCCGCGGAGCTCGTGGGCCAGCCGTTGGCCGACCCGCTCGTGCTCGATGCCATCGAGCGATGGGCCTCGGCCGAGGCGGCCGAGGTCCTGGGCCAGCTCTTCATCGTGGCCGCCATCATCCTGGTCATCGCCGCGGTGCCGGCCTGGCTCATGCGCGAGGGACGCGAAGCGGTCACGCCCGATGTCGAGGAGGAGGCCCTTGCCGGCTTCTGAGTGGCCCGACGGCGTGGCCCTTGCCTCCGCGGACGAGGCCCTGGAGCGCGCTCGACCGCTGCTCGTGGGCCGCCTGCTGCTGGCCAGCGACTTCGATGGCACGCTCTCCCGCGTGGCCATGGATCCATGGCGGGCCGGCATCATCCCCAGCGCGCAGCGCGCCCTGCGTCGTCTGGCCTCGTCCAGGGACACGCACGTGGCCTTCATCTCTGGTCGTACCGTGCCCGACCTTGCCGCCCGCGTCCGCGTTGGCGGCGCCAGCTACCACGGCGATCACGGCGCCCAGTGGGCGATCGCTCGGCGCGGCTTTCGTCCGGCCGCCCTGCGGGTGCAGCACGAGCCGGTCGATCCCGCTGCTGCGGCCATGGCCGCCCGCCTGCGTGCCGAGGTCCCGCGGCGAGTCGACGAGCCCTGGTTGGTGGTGGAGGACAAGGGTCCGGCCGTGACCTTTCACTTCCGCGCCGCGCCGGACACCGACGAGGCTCGCGCCCGCGTCCGCGCTGCCGTCGACGACATCGACCGCGAAGGCCTGCTCGAGCAGCCCGGCGGCCGGCGCGCCTGGGAGCTGCGACCACGAGGCGCGACGACCAAGGGCGCGGCCCTCGCGAGGTTGATCGGCCAGCACCGGCCGGACGCCGTGCTCATGCTCGGCGACGATGGCCATGATGCCGAGGCCTTCGACACCGTCCGCCTCGAGCGTGCGGGCCGAGCCCTCCGGGGCCTCGCCCTGGCCGTCCTCAGTCCGGCCGGCGACCCGCATGAGATGGCACGTCGCGCCGACCTCGTGCTGGCCGAGCCGGACGTGGCCGCCCGCTTCCTGGTCCTGTTCGCGCGGGCACGACTCGACGCCTGAGCGGCGCCATCGCGGCCACCGGCGCTGGGCGGCCACCGCGGCCACCTCAGCGCACGTACCGAGCTAGAACTCGATGACGGAGATGAGGGCCTGGGCGGCGGCCTCGGTCCACTCGAGGATGGCGCCGGTCACCGGCGGGACCAGGCCGATGACGATGACCATCGCGGCCGCGACGATGAGGCCGGCGCGCGTGACGGTGCCGATGCTGACCTCGCGTGCTCCCTCGGCCGGCTGGCGCATGTACATGTACACGACCACGCGCAGGTAGTAGAAGGCGGCCATGGCGGCATTGAGCATCATGATCACGGCCAGCACCGACATGCCGCCGCCAACCTCGAGCGCGCCCAGCACGATCGTCATCTTGGCGAAGAAGCCGGCCAGCGGCGGGATGCCCACCAGCGACAGCAGGAACACGGTCATGGCCAGCGCCAGCACCGGCGCGCGGTAGCCCAGGCCGCCGAAGGTCGCGATCTGGCTGGTCACGCCGGGGCGCCGCTGCAGCGCGGCCACGACCGCGAAGGCGCCCAGGTTCATGAAGGCGTAGGCCACGCCGTAGAAGAGCACGCCCTGCACGCCCGACGCCGCCACCTCCCGGTCCTCGGCGGTGGCGAAGACGGCCAGCCCCACCATGATGTAGCCGGTATGCGCGATGGACGAGTAGGCCAGCATGCGCTTGATGTTGTCCTGCCCCAGGGCCGCCAGGTTGCCGACGGTCATGGTGATGGCAGCGAGGATGCCCACCAGCAGCGCCCACTCCCCGCGCAGCGGGCCCAGCGCCTCGACGAAGATGCGCAGGATGAGCGCGAAGGCGGCGATCTTGGGGCCGACCGAGAGGTAGCCGGTGACCGGCGTGGGTGAGCCCTGGTACGCATCCGGCGTCCAGTAGTGGAAGGGCACCGCGGCGATCTTGAAGAGCAGGCCCACCGCCAGCAGGGCCAGGGCCATGGCGAGGGCCAGCGGCAAGGGCTCGGTCCCCGCGAGCGCGCCGCTCAGCGTGTCGGCCACGACGCTCACCTGCGTGGAGCCGGTGAAGCCGATGACGAAGGCCAGGCCGAAGAGCAGGATGGCGCTGGAGAAGGAGCCCAGCAGGAAGTACTTGATGGCGCCCTCGGTCGAGAGCCCGTCGCGCTTGGCGAACCCGGCCATGACGTAGCCCGGCAGCACCAGCAGCTCCAGACCGATGAAGAGGACCAGCAGGTCCTGGCCGCCGGCGATGAGCATGCCGCCGCTGACGGCGAAGAGCAGCGTGGCCGTGAACTCGGCCAGCGGCAGCTTCCGCGGCACCACGTAGTCGGGCGCGAACAGCAGCGTCAGCAGGCCGATCGAGATGAGCAGCGCATCGAGCAGCACGGTCAGCAGGTCCCGCGTGTAGAGGGCCGGGTCGCCGATGGCGTAGGGTCCGTCGAGCGCGCCGACGTCCCAGGGCAGGGGACCGATGGCCAGCGTGGCCACCAGCGCCAGCCCCAGGCCACCGATCCCAAGCGCTATGACGAGATCGTCGCGCCGGGGCCAGAAGAGGTCGACGAGGATGACCGCCAGGGCCAGCAGCACGACCAGCGTGAAGGGCAGCAGCGTCAGCAGCTCGTCGCTCATGGCAGCAGCCCGGCGGCGGTGTCGGCCGCGCTATCGACGACGCTCAGGATCGCCTCCACGGGCATGGCCGTGAGGTCGAGCACCAGCGCGGGGAAGATGCCCAGGGCCACGGTCAGCACCACCAGCGGCGCCAGCGTCGCGGCTTCCATAGGGTCGACGTCGGTGAGCTTCGAGCCTAGCCCCTTCAGGAAGTCGGAGACGTCGCCCATGATGATGTTCTGCACCATGTACAGCAGGTACACCGCCGCGAAGACGACGGTGGAGGCGGCGATGAAGCCGACGAACGGCTCCCACGTGACCGCGCCCAGCAGCACCAGGAACTCACCCACGAAGCCGGCCAGGCCGGGCAGGCCTGCCGAGGCCAGGCTGAAGAAGACCATCAGCGTGGCGAACACCGGCACCGTCTGGCCGAGGCCGCTCATCTTGGCGATGGTGCGGTCGTGGGTGCGTTCGTAGATGACGCCCACGAGGAGGAAGAGGGCGCCGGTGATGACGCCGTGGGCCACCATCTGGAAGATGGCGCCCTGCAGGCCCTGCTCGTTGAAGACGAAGATGCCCAGGGTCACGAAGCCCATGTGGCTGACCGAGGAGTAGGCGATGAGACGCTTGAGGTCGGGCTGGCGGATGGCCACGATGGCGCCGTAGAGCATGCCGATGATCGAGAGCGCGATGATGAAGACCGCGAGGTCGTCGGCCGCGTCGGGGAAGAGCGGCAGGTTCATGCGGATGAGCCCGTAGCCGCCGAGCTTGAGCAGCACGCCGGCGAGGATGACCGAGCCGGCCGTGGGCGCCTCGGTGTGAGCGTCCGGCAGCCAGGTGTGCACCGGCCACATGGGCACCTTGATGGCGAAGGCCAGGAAGAAGCCGAGGAAGGCCCAGAACTGCAGCGTCGGGTCGAAGCCGAACTTCACCAGCTCCGTGTAGTCGAAGGCACCCTCCCACGAACCGGTCGACTGGAAGTAGGTCCAGGCCAGGGCCAGGATGGCGATGAGCATCAGCAGCGAGCCGACGAGCGTATAGATG
>JASFQX010000057.1:0-7236 GCA_050115215.1 Chloroflexota bacterium | reverse complement strand
TTCAGCTCTCGCGCCAGCAGGCCGATCTGGCCGAGGCTCAGCGCGCTGAGGAGCTGGCCGAACGCCGCGATGCGGCTGTGGCTCGCTGGGAACGGCTCAAGCGCGCAGCCGAGCTGCTCGAGAAGGGGGACCGCCTGCGGCGCGAGCTGCCGTCCAACGTGCAGCTGCCGCAGGTGCGCAGCAGCGTCCCGCGCCTGCAGGCGCTGGAGCTCGAAGTCTCGGAGCTCGAGGCCGAGATCGCGACCACGGTCCAAGCGGCCGGAGAGGGCGGGGACCAGGTGCCACCGCGGCCGATGGCCTGGCTGGCGGCTGCGGCCGTGCTCACCATGGCCGGCTGGGCAGCCATGTTCCTGCTGCGCGATGCCGGCCTCGTAGGCATGGTCGTCGTGGCCGGCATCGGCGTGGCCGTAGCGGCGACGCTGGTGCAGGCGGCACGACAGGCGGTGCGCCGTCGCCAATACGGCCTGGCCATGACGCTGGCCGAACAGGCGGCGGCCGAGCATGAAGAGCTGGCGCGCTCCCAGCAGGAGCAGCTGCGGCGGAAGCAGCGCGAGATCGCGGCCCTGCTCGAGGCACTCGGCGTCCGCGACCTGACCGGTGCCATGACGCTGCTGGACGCCTTCGAGAAGCAGACCGAAGTGCTGGCCAGGATCGACGGCGAGCTGCGCGGCCTGGGCGTGGACGACCACAACGCGCGCCGCATCGAGGAGGCGCGCGACAAGGCCGCCAACGAGGTCGAGCTGGCCCGGCACGCGCTCGCGGCCATGGGCGGCCTGGCCCAGGACCCGGCCGCCACCCGGGTCGAGGCCCAGCGCCTGGTCTCGCAGACGGTCCCGGAACGGGAGGCCGCCCGGTCCGAGGCCGACCAGGCGCGCGGCAGGGTCGACGCCAATGTCATCGACGCCGAGCTGGTGGCCAGCCTGGCCGAGCGCCTGGCCGCGGCCAAGGAGCGGGAGGCCGAGCTGGAACGGCGCGTGGGCGTCTACGAGGGCACGCTTTCGGCCATCGAGGCCGCCGAGCAGGCCACGCTCAAGACCGCTGCTCGCTACCTCGAGGACCGCATGGGGCCGACCATCTCCACCATCACCGATGGTCGCTACGACGACATCGAGGTCGACGAGACGAACCTCGCCTTCAGGGTTCGCGCCCCCGAGACCGGGGAGCTGGTAGAGGCGGAGCGTCTCTCGCAGGGCACGGCCGACCAGCTCTTCCTGGCTGCCCGCCTGGGGCTGGTGCGGCTGGTCACGCTCGACCGCCGCCCACCGCTGATCCTCGACGATCCCTTCGTGACCTTCGACGCCGCGCGCGCCGAGCGGGCGCTCCGCCTGATCAAGCGGCTCTCGCACGAGCACGGGTTCCAGGTCTTCTACCTGACCTGCTCCGATCGTTACGACGTGCTGGCCGACGAGCTGGTGGTGCTGCCCGGGCCCTCGAGCGAGCGGATTCCGGCTACGCCTCCCGCGGTCGAGGCGGCACCGGGTCCGACCAACGGTCCCAGGCCCAGGGTCGCCTCTGGTCCCGGCGAGCATGCCGTCCCAGATTCGTCAGCGCCGCGGCCGGACCAGGCCGGGTCGGCCGATGACGGGCTCGCCCCGCTGGCCGAGGAGGAACCCGGCGCGCCCGACGACGAGGCGCCTGCCTCGAGCCGGTTCGCGGCCGTGCGCGCGGCGCCGACCGGGCGTGACCCGGAGCCGGCTGAGGCTGCCAAAGACGCCGGAGCCAACGGCTGAACCTGCTGACCCCGCTGCTGTCGCTGGCCGCTGCCGCCTCCTGGGGGGTCGGTGACTTCGCCGGCGGCATCACGACCCGACTCTCGAACACCTTCGTGGCCGTCTTCCTGGCCCAGTTCGTGGGCCTGCTGGTGGCGACGCTGCTGCTCCTGCTGAGTGGCGAGACCAGGCCCAGCGATGAGGCTCTGAGCTGGGGCGCGGCAGCCGGCATCGCCGGCGCGTTCGGGCTGGGCTCCTTCTACCTGGCCCTCTCGCGGGGCACCATGGGCCTGGTCGCGCCGCTGGCGGCGCTGCTCGCGGCGGCCTGGCCCGCAGCCTTCGCCCTGCTCACCGGTGGCAGCGCCAGCACGCTCACGCTGGCGGGCATGGGCGTGGCCCTCGTGTCGATCGTGCTCATCTCTCTGCCAGACCGGCGCCTGGGCACGCCCGTCATGGCCACCTACCGCGGCTCCCGGCGGCGGGAATGGCTGCTCATCCTCGGTGCCGCCCTGGGCTTCGGGGCCTTCTTCCTCTTCATCGATGCCTCCCACGGCGCGGGCGGCGCGGTCTGGTGGCCGCTGCTGATGGTCAAGCTGGCGGGCGTGCTGGCGGTCGTGGCGGCGGTGCTGGTGCTCCTGCCGCTGGGTCGCTTCCCCGGCATCCGGCTGGGCACCGCGGCGCTGCTGGTTGGCAGCGTCGCCGGGCTGGGCGATCTTGGCGGCAACCTCTTCTTCGTGCTCGCCAGCGGCGAGGGCGAGCTGGCCGTGGTCATCGTGCTGACCTCGCTCTACCCGGTGGTCACGGCCATCCTGGCGCGGCTACTGCTGCACGAGCGGCTGAGCCCGCTGCGCCTCGCCGGCGTGGCCCTGGCCATCCTCGGCGTGGTGCTCATCAGCGTCCCCGCCTGAGTCGTCAGCTGAACCAGCCACCCCCGGCGGGCCAGCGCATGACGCGCACCGCCACGAGCACGCCGAGGGCCGCCAGCACGAGCAGCGTGGCGGCCGCGATGGCACTGTCGATGCCCTCCTGGAACTCGCTGTAGACCAGCAGCGGCAGCGTCTGCGTTCGGCCCTCGATGTTGCCCGCGAAGAGGATGGTGGCCCCGAACTCGCCCAGCGCCCGGGCCCAGGCCAGCACCAGGCCGGCCCCGATGGCGGGCGCGGCCAGCGGCACCGTCATCCGTCCGAGGACGACGTTCTCGGAGGCCCCGTCTACCCGTGCTGCCTCCTCCACCTCCGGCTCCACGGAGCGGAAGCCGGCGCGGGCAGCGCGGATGTAGAAGGGACTGGCCACGAAGACCTGGGCCACGATCACGGCCAGCGTGGTGAAGGGCAGCGTGATGCCGGCGACCTCGAGGACGCCTCCGGCCAGGCCGTTGCGGCCATAGGCGAACAGGAGCGCGAGGCCCGCCACGGACGGTGGAAGCACGATGGGCAGATCCACGAGCGCCTCGGCCAGGGCCTGGCCGCGGAACCGGGTCCGCGCCAGCACGAAGGCGAGGGGTGTGCCCAGGGCCAGCACGACAGCCAGGCTCACGGCCGTGCTGGACAGGCTCAGGGTCAGGGCGTCGAGCACGGCCCTCGCGGCCACGGCCGAGCCGAGCGCCCCTGAGCTCAGTGCTCGCCACAGCAGGGCTACCACCGGCAGGGCCAGGAACGCCAGTCCCAGGCCCGCCAGCAGCAGCACCCAGCCGCTGGGCCGGTGCGACCATGAGCGCGTTCGCGACGGCGTGGCGGGCGCGGCCGAGGGGCTGCTCACCCGGGCACCTCGAAGCCGGCCATCGCGATCACCCGCTGTGCCTCGGGCCCGGCCAGCCAGGCCACGAACTCGGCGGCCGGCGGTCGCTGGCTGACCTGGACCGCGGCGTAGCTGGCCCGCACCGTAGCCCAGCCCGGCAGCGCGATCGGGCGCACATCCGTGGCGCCGCGCAGGTCGGTGAGGTAGACGAAGGCGGCGTCCGCCTCGCCCAGCTCGACCTTGGCCAGGGCCGCGCGCACGTTGTCCTCGCGCGAGACGATGTTCGCCTCCACCGCCGCCAGCCAGGCGTCGGGGCGCGGCTGGGAGGCCGCCAGCCGGTCGATGATCTGGCGCGCGTAGCGGGTGATGGGGGCTCCGGGGCTGGTGCTCACGATGCGTACGCCCGGCCGGGCCAGATCGGCCGGCGTCGCCACCGCCTCGCCCGCTGCCGGCACCACCAGCGTGAGCGCGTTGCGGGCGAGGGGCACCGGCTGGGCCGCGGTGTGGCCCTGCCTGGCCAGCTCCTGGGGACGCTCGGTGTCGGCGGAGAGGAACACGTCGGCCGGCGCCCCCTCGCGGATCCGGGCGGCCAGCACGTTGGAGGCCTCGCTGGCCACGGTCAAGGGTGTGCCCGGATGCTCGTCCAGCCAGGCCGTCTCGAGCTCGGAGACGACGTCGCGGAGCGAGGCGGCGGCGAACACCGTCAGATCGGACTCGCCCTCGTCGGTGCAGGCAGCCAGGAACGTCGCCGCCAGCAACGTCGCCGCCAGGACCGCCGCCAGCCACCATGAGCTGAGCAGCCGCTGGCGCCCGGCGCTGCTCACCGCGATGGCACCTCGACCATCACGTCAGTGGCCTTGACCGTGCAGACGACCTCATCCCCGGGCTCCAGGTCGAGCTCCTCGGAGGCCTCGCGCGTGATGAGGCTGACCAGCCGATGCGGGCCGGCCTGCACCTCCACGACCGCCGCCACGCGGTCACGTTCGACCCGCGTGACCACGCCCGCGAAACGGTTGCGCGCGGACTGGGCCACGATCGGCCGCTCTGCCCCCTGGCGCCGGCGCTCGGCAGCCAGGCGCCGGACGTCGGCCTGGCTGACGGTGCGCTGGCCGCCGGGCGTCAGCTGTACCTCGACGCGTCCCGCCTCGGCCCACCGGCGCAGCGTGTCGGGACTCACCCCCAGCTGGGCGGCGGCTTCACCCATGCGGAGCCAGGCATCGGTGTCGTTCGTGCCCTGCTTCCTGGTGCTCATACGGGCGATTATCATGCATCGCCCCTTACAAGCAAGTAACGCGTGCTACAGCTCGCGGGCACTCCCAGGTTCCAGCAGCCAGACCGCGTTGGGGCGGACGGCCAGCTGGGCCGGCAGCCGTTGCGGCTGCGGAGGCGAGGTCAGCACCTCGCGCACGGTCGCGGCCTTGCCCGCGCCGGGCACCATCACCACGATGGTGCCGGCGCCGCGCAGCACGAAGGGTGCGAGCGTGACCCGTGGCAGGTGCGGCTCGATGTGGGTGGGCGCTGCCACCGGCAGGACCGCCACCCGCTCTTCGGTCACCGGGGATGTGTCCGGGAAGGCCGACATGATGTGGCCGTCGCCACCCATGCCCAGCAGCAGCACATCGAAGGCCGGCACCCCGCGCCGCATCGGTAGCGCTTCCGACAGCTCGTGCGCGTAGCGGTCCGCGGCCCAGGCCGCGTCGTGGCCGCCGTCGAGGGCCACGTCGACCGGGATGGGATGCCTGATCGCGTCGCGGCCACCATCGACCTCCAGCCACTCGCGCAGCGCGCCGGCCCAGTTGCGGTCGGCATGGTCGAGCGGCACGAAGCGCTCGTCGCCCTGCCACACGTGCACCCGCGACCAGTCGACCCGCTCGGCGCGCGAGGCCGAGCGCAGCAGCCTGAAGAGGGCCGAGGCCGAGGAGCCGCCGGTCAGCGCCAGGTGGGCGGCGCCTCGCCGGGCGACGCCGGTGCGCAGGCCGTCGATAAGCAGGTCCAGCGCCCGCTCTGCGATGGCGGCCTTGTCGGCGCAGACGACCACGGACGTGTCCCTCATCGGGTGCCGTCTCCGATCAGGGCCACGGCCTTCTCCAGGGCCTGGGCGAAGAGCCGATCGTGCCCCGTGCGATCGAGCGCCTCAGCCAGGTAGGGGGCTTCGTCGAAATCGTCGAGCTTGCTCGCCCGGCGGGTCACCGAAGCCCCGTTCCAGACGGCGGTGGCCAGCAGGTGGTCGGCCTGGCGGGTGACGTTGACGTGCGTATCGGCTTCCGCCCGGTAGGCCTCCAGCTCGGCCCGCACGACCGAGCCCGCGGCACGGACGGCTCCGCTGAACTCGACCTCCACGGGCCTGATCTCGACCTCGATCGTGCGGCGACCGGCCCGGACCCGACCCATCCACGATTCGCCGTCGGCCTGGTGCAGGGGTTCCACCACCTGCAGGCGCAGCCGCGACATGAGCCAGCCCACGAACAGCACCGCGCGCGAGAGACGCACGTCGCCACCGGGCCGTGCCACGTCCACGCGGATCGAGCGCAGGTGCTTCAGCTCGCGCACGAGCAGGGGGTGGTCGAAACAGGACGCCAGCAGCTCGCGCCAGAGCATCAGTCGCATCCACGAAACGTCGTGGACGACCAGCCCGCCGTAGACGGCATCCGACATGGCCACCAGGCGGCTCAGCCCATGGCCCCGGAACTGGCCGGAGTCGACGAAGAGGCGATCGACCTCGTCGACGAGCTCGCTGAAGTCCGGGCGCCCGAAGGGCACGTCGTCGGGCCACCACAGCACCACCGGCAGGTCGTGGATGAGCAGCGGCGCGACGGTGCTGGAGAGATGCTGAGCCAGCTCGCCGCCGACCCTGATGAGGATCTCCTCGGTGCAGATCTCGCTGCTGCCCTGCTCGGGCAGCTGGCAGGAGGCGTAGAGCTGGGCCTCGAAGCTGGCCGGACCGTCCGGGTCGGTGGGGGAGAGCAAGACCGCGCGCGAGGGGTGACGGGAGGCGAGGGTGGTCACGGTGGCCATGGCCCGGTCCACCAGCTCCGGTCGCGGCGCCACCACCACCAACGTCAGGACCGAGGTGCGCGTGCGGATGCGCACGCCGCCCTCGTCGTGGGCTCCGGCACCGGCCATGTGCGCGGCCAGGCGAGGGTCGCCGTGGGCCAGCTCGTGGCCGGCGACGCCTCCGATGGACTCGTTGGTGGCCTCTTCGGCTACGCGGCCCCAGAGTCCCGACAGCGCATCGGTGGTGGCGCGGATGGAGTCGGTCCGGACCTGCCAGCGCCAGCTGCCGGTCTCGTCGAAGCGGATGGGCTCTACAGGCGACGCCATCGTCGACCGTCCCGCTGCAGCAAGCGGTCCGCGGCGTCGGGACCCCAGCTGCCGGCTTCGTAGGGTTGAAGGCTGCCGTCGAGCTTGCCGAACCGCCGGGCCCGGCCGCTTGGCCTGCCACTCCTGCCGTTGCCTCCGCCGGCGCCCCACTCGGTCCACAGCTCGTTGAGCGGGGTCACCAGGCTCCAGGCCGCCTCCACCTCATCGGCCCGGGTGAACAGCGAGGCGTCACCGAGCATGGCGTCGAGCAGCAGTGTCTCGTAGGCCTCCGGCGCGTCGGAGAGGAAGGTGGAGCCGTACGTGAAGTCCATGTTCACCGAGCGCACGTCGAGCCCCAGGTCGGGCACCTTGGCCGCGAAGCGCAGCAGGATGCCCTCGTCGGGCTGGATGCGCATGGCCAGCATGTTGGGCTCAGGGTCGCTGGCGCTGTCCTTGAAGAGCGTCAGCGGTGGCTGGTTGAACTGGACCG
>JASFQX010000056.1:0-7354 GCA_050115215.1 Chloroflexota bacterium | reverse complement strand
GCCCGACACGACCACCCCACCAGAGGACAAGAAGCCGGAGGCCACGCCCAAGCCCAAGCGCGGCAAGCTGGTCCGCGTGCCGGGCAAGCCCAAGGCCATCAGCTGTGTCGCCATCAGTGACCCCATCCCCGACGAGTGGGGGCGGACCTGGCGCCTCACGACCATCAACTTCGAGAACGAGCGCGGCTACGAGCGAGTCGTGCTCAACCTCAAGCGCACCGGCAAGAACCGCAGCAACACGCCCACCCGTGCGCTGATCGAGCGCATGCCGGTGTCGAAGGTGCGAAACCGTGTGCCCACGGCACCTACGCCCTCCCGTGGCCGTGTCGCCATCGTGGTCGACCTCGATGGCGTGCGCGAGGCGCCGCGGCTCAGGGCCTTCCGGCCAAGTGGTCTCGACCTGGTCAGGGAGGTCTCGGTGGTAAGGAGCGACGGAGGCACCAGCGTGGTCATCGCCGCCCCCCAGCGCACCTGCTATGAGCTGCGCATCCCGATCTGGGGCCCCAACGCGACGGGTAAGGAGCAGCAGGCACAGGTGTTCATCGACCTCAAGCAGCGGTAGGGCGCCCACGGCCGATGCGCCATCGGCGCCGGCACGGTTCGCTACTCGTGTCGGAAGACCTCCCATTCGAGGTAGTTCCCCAGCGCCTCGGCCACGGCATCGGCGGTGTGTGCGGGGCTCATGGCGCAGTGATGCTCGAATCCCACGTTGCAGATGAGCTTCAGCAGCGGCTGGAAGTTGGGGATCTCGACCACCGCGCTCGATCCGAAGGTGTCGAGCGGGTCGTCGAGGAAGCGGCCCTCGGCCACGTACGCCTTGCACCTGCCGTTGACGTCGTCGGTGCTGATGCGGGCGATGGTCAGGGGCGCTGCCGGGGCTCGGCCCTTGATCGCGCCGTAGACGTTCTCGTTGCCCAGTGAGGTTCCCAGCACGTCCGCGATCCGCATCTCGGCCTCGCCCTCAGGGTAGAAGTTGAGCGGCCAGTTGCCGCAGTGGAAGAGGACGCACTTGTCCGGGTCGTCACCGTAGTTGTTGTTGAGGTCGACGATGGCGGCCGGCTCCTGAGCAGCCAGCTGGAGGGCATACATCGAGGCCAGCCCGGTGATGTCCGTCTCGCAGGCGGACGGCATCATCCTGGTGCCCATGATGCTCATGAGCGTGCACACGTTGACGCCATAGTTCTCCTGCAGCGAGTGCCAGCACTGGATGGCGGTGGCATCAAGATCGTGCTCGGCCATCCAGTCGTCGATGACCACGCCCAGTCGTGCCATCCGAACGAGCTTCTCCGGCGGCACCGTGGAGTGCGGCAGATGGGCCTTGATCTCGTCGAGCTTGGCCACGACCCTGGCGTCACCGTCGGCGAGCCCGTCGGCGAGGCCAAAGATCTCGCTGAAGTCGACGACGCTGACCGCGATGCCAGAGGCCTCGAGCAGCTTCTCGCTGTAGCGCACGGTCTTGAACGCGTCCGGTCGCGTGCCGATCGCGCCCAGGCGCGCAGTGCGCATGCCGTGGGCGACCTTGCACACGCGGATGAAGCGATCGAGATCGGCGCGGAAGTCGTCGCTCTGGACGGGAATCGTGTGGCGCTCGGTCAGGGAGTACTTGAAGCCGTACTGGCGCAGATCGCTGGCGACCGAGATCTTGCCGCAGAAGGCATCCCGCCGGCGGTCGAGGGTGAACGATCGGACGTCGTCAGGGTAGGCCTGCAGCAGGATGGGGACGTCCAGGCCGGACAGCCGCATCGTGTCAGCCACGCCCTTCTCGTCGCCGAAGTTGGGCAGCACGACCAGCACACCCTCGATGCGCTTGCGGTTCTGCTCGAAGAGCTCGGCACAGACCTGCGCTTCGCGCCAGGTCTCGACACCGCCGAGCTTCGTGTCCCCGGTATCGAGGATGACCGGGTCGATGTCCATCTCCTCGAACAACGCCAGCACGTCGGCCCGCGCCTCGGTCACGAGCGCGTCGGGGAAGAACTCACGATTGCCGATGATCACTCCGAGCGTGGCGCGGGCCATGTCCTCTCCCTTCCGCTGACAGCTGGGTTGTCGGTCGACGCGTTCGCTGTCGACCCGTCGATGAGATCGTCGACTCCGGCCCCGGAAGACTGCTCGGGCGGATACACGCGCTCCGGGGGCACCCGTCGCTTCGGCCGCTCGATGAGCTCGAGCATGAAGCCGTAGTCCTTCTCGGTATCGAGGTAGGCGAAATGCCCGTCGCCGTCGAGGCCGAACCCGGCCCCGTCCATCAGCATCGTGAAGCCGGCCGCCCGCGCCTCGGCCAGAGCCGCGTCCATGTCATCGACGAGGACTCCCAGGTGTTGCACGCCGTAGCCGTGCTCGCTGACGAAGTCGCCATACACGGTCTTGCCCTCGACGAGCTCGATGAGCTCGATACGGGTCGGCCCGAAGTAGGTCAGCGCCAGGCGCATCCGGTACGAGGCCGGCCGACCGTGGTACGTCATCCGCTTGAGCAGTGGCCTGCCGTAGGTGTAGAAGTGCCACGGCCCGATGCCGAAGGTGCGGTGGTACCGCTCGACGGCCCGGTCGAGGTCCTCGACGACCATGGCGATCTGGGCGATGCCTCGGTCGAGGAGGGACAGGCTCCGTCGCTCGCTCATGCACCCTCCTTCCCACGAGGCCGGCGGACGACACCGGCTCCGCGACAGTAGCAGAGCGGTTGTCCGCGACTCAGTGCCGGTTGTCCTCAGGCCGTGTGTCTTCTGCAGCCGCGACCTCAGGTGGGATCGGGGCCGGCCGGCAGGGACTCGGCCAGCGCGCGCTCAGGTGCCGCCAGCTCGCGCCCGGCGGCTTCGGTCCAGGTGGCGTCGGCCCAGCGGTAGCAGGCGTAGGCCGCCACGGCGCAGACGAGCCCGCCCACCGCGAAGGGCGTGATGGTGGAGTCGAAGGAGCGGTCGATGAGCGAGCCGATGAGCGCGCCCCCGAGCGTGACCATCGAGCCGATGACCGCGGCGGCCGTGCCGGCGATGTTGCCCATGGGCATCATCGCGGCAGCGTTGAGGTTGGGTACCACGAAGGCGTGCGCGAGCAGGAGTGGCAGCAGCCCGGCTACGTAGAGCCAGAACGGTGGCCGACCACCGGTCGCGGCGGCGATGAGCGCGAAGGCCACGGACGCGATGAGGTTGCCGCTGATGACATAGCGCACCATCGAGCGCAGGCCGACGCGATCGATGAGCCTGGGGTTCGCCAGGATGCCGGCCCCGATGACCAGCGCCCCCGCGCCGAAGATGAAGGGGAACCAGGAGCCGAGGCCGAAGACGTCGCCGATGATCAGCTCGCTCGAGGCGAGGTACGAGGCGAAGAACCCGAAGATGGCCATCTGGGCGAGCGTCAGGCCCATCGCGAACCGGCTGGTGACGACGGCCCCGAAGGCGAGGCGGATCCGGCGCCGATCCAGTGGCAGCCGGCGTGCCGGCGGCAGGGTCTCGGGCATCCGCAACGACCACAGGGCGGCCGCGAGAGCGAACAGCGCGAAGAAGAGGAAGATGCCCCGCCATGAGCCCAGGGCCAGGACGACCACGCCGACCGTCGGAGCCACGGTCGGCACGAGGATGAACACGGCCATGACGTAGGAGAGGACCTTGGCCATCTCGTCGCCACGGAACCGGTCACGGACCGCCCCCTGGGCCACCACCCGCACGGCCGCTGCGCCCAGCCCGCCAAGCAGCCGCAGCAGCAGCAGGCTCGCGAGCGACGGTGCCAGCACCGCCCCGAGCGCGCCGAGCACGTAGATCACGAGCCCGACCGAGAGCACGCGCTTGCGTCCCAGCGCGTCGGAGAGCGGTCCCCACAGCAGCTGGCCCGCGCCGAAGCCGATGAAGAAGGCCGTCACGACCGGAGCCACCGCGCTCGAGTCGGCGGCCAGGCCGAACTCCGCGCGCACGTCGCCGAAGGCCGGCAGCATCATGTCGGTGGCCAGGGCCGTCAGCGCACTCAGCATCGAGATGAGGACGATGAACTCGCGCCGGCTCATGCGGCCGACGGCATCGGGCGACGGGTTCAAGGACGGGCTCCGCGGGCGACAGAGCGGGATCCGACAGGATCGCGCGGCGCCTCCAGTATCGATGCGAGGGACCATCGCTCCCTGTGCCGGACGTCCCTCATCCGGCAGCCGAAGGGCATCAGCACCCCTCGGCCCGCTGGCGTGCGAGAGGAGAAGTCACGAAGCGGTCGGCGCAGCCGAGGACGGGTCGTCGTCGAGATCCAGCGGCGTGCCTACCGAGCGACGTGCGGCGCGGGCCACGCGCAGGAAGTTGACCACGTGAGACAGCGGCGAGATGTGTGAGCCGGCCTGCTCGTAGATGGTTGGGATGGGCACCCAGTCGATGGCCAGCCCGGCGCGGATGGCGTCGGTGATCATCTCGACCTCGAACTCGAAGCCATCCTCCGCGCTGCCCAGCAGGTGCCGCAGGAGCGGCCGCGCGATGAGCCGGTAGCCGGACTGGTTGTCGTCGATGTGACGGCCCACGGCCCAGCTGAAGACCTGGGTGCCGAGGTTGTTGGCCAGGCGACGGCTGAAGGGCATCTGGCTGAAGTCGCGCCGGCCGATGATGAGCGGCGCCCGGCGCGCCCGCCACGCGGCCAGGAAGTCCGGGGCAGAGGCCGGATCGTGCTGTCCGTCCGCATCGAGCGTCAGTACCGCGGTGGCCCCGCGCTCGAGCGCGTCCGCGAACCCGCGGCGCAGCGCCGCACCCTTGCCCTGGTTCGGCTCCTGGCGCACGACCTCGGCGCCCGCCGCTTCGGCCACGGCCGCGGTCTCGTCGGTCGAGCCATCGTCCACGACCAGCACAGGCAGATGCACCTTCGTGGCGCGCACCACCGCCGCGAGCGTCGGCGCGGCCTGGTACGCCGGGATGACAGCGAGGACGTCGGGTCGGTCGGTGGTCATCGGCTCATCGTATGGCCCGAGCCGTGCGGCTGACAGGCGGCAGTTCGGAGGACGCCCTCACGAGGTGCCGTCTGCTCCCCCCGCGTCGAGCGGGAGCGCCCACAGCTGCCGTCCGTGCTCGCCGTCGGCAGCGGCCACGTAGAGGACGGTATCGGCGATGGTGAGCCACTCGGGCTTGGAGCCCTGAGGGCCAGGACGGATATCGGCGACCAGTGCCGAGGCTCCGGTCGCGCCGTCGATCACCCAGACCTCGTTGCCGTGGACCCCATCATCGGCCGCGAGGTACAGGTGCCCGTCGTGCGTGGCCAGCGTGGGGTACTCGGACCAGCGCCTGTTCGTGCTCGTGGAGCCATCGTTCCCGAGCAGCACCGGCTCGAGGCTGCCGCCCGCCTCGTCGGTCCGCCACAGGCGTCTCGCTGGCTCGGCCTCATCGATCGCACCCCAGACGGTCAGGTAGAGCCTGTCGCCGAGCGCGACCAGATCGCCCAGGTCCGACGATGCTCGGCCGGGCACGATGTCGGCCACCAGCTCGGTGCCCGTGCGGGTGCCATCGCTGCGCCAGAGCTCGCGTCCGTGCTCACGGTCCCTGGCCGTGAAGTAGAGCCTGTCGCCGACCGCGGTCAGGTCCTGCGGCTTGGACGCCTTCGGACCGGGCCAGATGTCGCGGACGAGCCGGGTGCCCGTTCGCGTACCGTCGGTGCGCCAGAGCTCCAGCCCCTCATCCTCGCGTTCGGCGGTGAAGTAGAGGTGGTCGCCGGCGACGACCGGCGTGTCCCACCAGGCCACCGACCATCCGGGGCCGATGTCGCGCACCATGCGCGTGCCTGCCCGCGTGCCGTCGGTTCGCCACAGCTCTCGACCGTGCTTCCCGTCGCCGGCCACGAAGTACAGTCCGCCACCGAACTCGACGAGCGATCCCTCTGAGAACGCGAGGCCCGAGCCAGTGCCCGTCTGGATGTCCTTGACCAGTCGCGTGCCCGCCCGCGTGCCGTTCGTGCGCCACAGCTCCTGTCCGTACCTCGGATGGTTGGCCACGAGGAACGTCGTCCTCCCGATGGTCACGAAGGACCGCGGGTCGGAGCCGGCCGGAAACGTCCCGCACTCGGCACCCTGCGGCGCGCATGTCGCCGACTGCCGTCCCGTATGGATCTCGCGAACCAGCTTCGTGCCGGCCCGCGTGCCGTCGCTGCGCCACGGCTCGGTGCCCTGCTCCTCGCGAAAGCCGGTGAAGATGACTCTGCCCCTGTCGGTGGCCAGTTCACGCGGCATCTCGCCGGACCAGACCACGGCCAGCCTCCGCTCGCGCTCGCGCTCGGCATCGAACCAGCGCAAGCTGAGCCGCTCGCGCCCGTGGGTGCCCAGGAACACGAAGTCGTCGCCGACCACGGTCGCGTCCTCGACATACAGCCGGCCGGCGTCCGTGTCACCGACCATCCGTGGCTCCGCGATCAGCGGGTCGGTGGCCGTGACGATGGCCGTCCCCAGGATGGCACCGGCCACCAGCGAGAGGGACACTCCGATACGGCGCATGACACACCCCCTGTTACGCATGGGCCTTCGCCTGCATCGCCCTTGTCCCGCGGGCGATGGCTCACGGTCAAGGGCCCGAAGGCCCATTCGGTACGTGTCGTGGTCGGCCCCGAATGGGTCCGTCGTGCGAGGGGTCAGTCGATCATGATCGCGTCAGGCGCAGGCAGGCCGGTGGGCGTGGTGGTGTACGCGGCTGGCAGCCGCCGGTTCAAGGCGAACTCGCGCATGGCCGCGGCACCGGAGAGGTTGTAGACCTCTCCGAAGCCGTGCTGCTTGAGGATGCGCGTGCCCACGTAGGAGCGCAGGCCCGAGCGGCAGGCCACGACCGTGGGCAGGGAGGGGTCGAGCTCGTCGAGACGGTCGCGCAGCTCGTCGAGCGGGATGTTGATGAACTGGTCGCACCCGGCCAGCGGCAGCGCCTCGACCTCGGCCGTGCTGCGCACGTCGACGACCTGGTAGGGGCAGAGGTCGACGTCCGGCTGGACCACGGGCGCCAGGCCGTCAAGGTGGTTCTGGGCCGCGAACGCGGCCATGTGAAGCGGGTCCTTGGCCGAACCGAAGGGCGGAGCGTAGGCCAGGTCCAGCTCGGCCATGTCGTGAACCGTGCCGCCGAAGTGCGTCAGCGTGGCCGCCACGTCGAGCCGCTTGTCGACACCGTCGCCGCCGGTCGCCTGCAGCCCGAGCACCTTGCCGCTGCCCTCCTCGAACACGAGCTTGACGGCCATGGCCTGGGCACCCGGGTAGTAGCCGGCGTGGTTGTTGGCGATGACGTGGACGGCGGTGGCGTCGTAGCCCGCATCTCTCGCCGCGCGCAGCGACAGTCCCGTGATCCCGGCGGCCGTGCCGAAGACGCGCACGATGCTGGTGCCCCGGGCGGCCGGAGCCGGCCGCGACGTCCCGGTGGCCGCGTGCTCGCCG
>JASFQX010000055.1:0-7369 GCA_050115215.1 Chloroflexota bacterium | reverse complement strand
CCCGGCCGCACCCGGGCTCGCGCCCGATGCCGGGGCCGTGGCCCTGCTCGAGACGCCCGCGCTGGGGGCCGATGGCGAGCACCAGCGCGACGAGGCTCACCCGGATGCGGCAGAGGTGGCGCGACGACGGCTGCACCAGAAGGACTGGCGGCTGCCCAGCGTGACGCTGCTCGATCCGGCGACCGAGCTGGCCGACGCCGAGCGACACGATCACGAGCGCAACGTGCGCATCATCGAGGAGAAGCTGCGCTCGTTCGCCATCCCGGCCACCGTGGTGGGCACCAACACCGGTCCGGTGGTGACCCAGTACGAGGTCCGTCCGGACGCGCGCATCAAGCTCAGCCGCATCGAGGGCCTGGCCGACGACCTGGCCATGGCCCTGGCCGCGCGCAGCATCCGCATCGAAGCGCCCATCCCGGGGCGCGACGTGGTCGGCATCGAGATCCCCAACCACGCCTCGGAGATGGTCGGGTTCCGCTCGCTCTTCGAGGATGCCGACATGGCCGAGGCCACCAGCGAGCTGACCTTCGCGCTGGGGCGCGACGTCTCGGGCAAGCCCTACGCGGTCGACCTCGGTCGCATGCCCCACCTGCTCATCGCGGGTGCCACCGGCTCGGGCAAGAGCGTCTGCGTCAACGCCATCGTGACCAGCATCCTCATGCGCGCCAAGCCGACCGAGGTGCGCTTCGTGCTGGTCGATCTCAAGCGCGTCGAGCTGGCGCCGTATGGCCGCATCCCGCACCTGCTCACCGATGTGATCATGGAGGCCCACGACGCGCGGGCGGCCCTGGCCTGGGCGGTGGGCGAGATGGAGGAGCGCTACAAGCTGCTGGCCCGGTCGACCACGCGCAACATCGCCGCCTACAACGAGCGCTCGGAGCTCGATGACACCGAGCGCATGCCCTACATCGTGATCATGATCGACGAGCTGGCCGACCTCATGATCCAGGAGGGCCGCAAGGTCGAGGAGCCCATCGTCAAGCTGGCCCAGAAGGCGCGGGCCGTGGGCATCCACCTCGTGCTCGCGACCCAGCGACCCAGCGTCAACGTGGTGACCGGCCTCATCAAGGCCAACGTGCCCAGCCGCATCGCCTTCGCCATGGCCTCCAACGTGGACAGCCGCACCGTGCTCGACCAGCCCGGCGCAGAAGACCTCATCGGCCGCGGCGACATGCTCTATCAGCCGGCGGACCTGCCGCGTCCGGTGCGCATCCAGGGCGTGTTCGTCTCGGATGCCGAGGTCCGCGCCGTCGCCGACCACTGGCGCGAGCAGGAGCCCGAGCCGCCCTACGACCCCAGCGTCCTGTCGAGCTCGGGCGACGGGGAGGACGGGGAGGACGGCGAGTTCGCCTGGCTGGCCCGGCTGGCCGAGGATGAGCTGACGCCACGCGCAGCCGAGCTGGTGGTGCTCACGGGCAAGGCCAGCACCTCGATGATGCAGACCAAGTTGAAGGTCGGCTTCAACCGCGCGAGTCGCATCATCGACGAGCTGGAGCGTGTCGGCATCGTGGGTCCGCAGGACCCGCGCAACCCGGCCGTGCCGAGGGCCGTGTACGGCCCCGAGAACTGGCTCAGGGGCCCCGAGGACGTCGACGCTCCCTAGCCTCGGGCGCGCCGCGCGCCGACGTCCCGGTGCACCACTCGATCCACCGAAAGTCGACGTCCACGAACCATCGATAGCGGTTAGACTGGCGGCAACGTCGCGACTGCCGTGGTCGGGGCGGACGCCGTTTACGAGTGAGGGCTCCATCGCCGAATGACCGCGCGCCAAGCTGCACGCGTCGGGACTCGAGCGACGAGCGGGGACACGTGGTCGTACGAGACCCAGCGTGCCCCCCACGTCGGTGAGATCCTGCAGACCGCCCGCGAACGCAAGGGCGTCGATCTCGCTCGCGCCGAGCGCGAGACGAAGATCCGGGCACGTCACCTCGTGGCGCTCGAGAGCGGTGATCTCGCCGATCTGCCGGCCCCGGTCTACGCCAAGGGCTTCCTGCGCAACTACTCCACCTACCTCGGGCTGGACGCGGAGGAGATGCTGGCTCGCTGGCGCGAGGAGATCGACCAGCCGCGCTCGGCGGAGAAGCCCAGCGTCAAGCCGCCGCCACAGCCGATCACCACGCCCAGCCGTGGCCTCAAGCTCACCAGCGGGCTCATCGTGGCCCTCGTGCTGGCGGCGATCGTCTTCGCCTTCGTGGGCTACGTCGGCCTCCAGCTCTTCCGCTTCACCCAGAACCCGGTCATCAGCCTGAGCGGTCCGGCTATCCGGCAGCTCCAGCCGGGATCGTCCTTCGTGCGCCTCAGTGGCAACGGTGATGCGCTCGCGGTCATCACCGCCACGGGCGCCGATACGGGTGCCGCCGATCAGCTCGTGCGCACCACCACCGCGGACGCCAACGGCTCGTGGAGCGTGAGCCTGCCGGTGGTCAAGGGCGAGAACCACTTCACGGTCGTGGGCAAGGACCCCGAGACGGCCCGCGACTCGTCACCCCTGAACGTCATCGTGACCGTGCCCGTCGACGGCACCGTCCCCGACGGTGAGCTGGCCCCGGCGTTGCCGGAAGGCGTGGAGGACACGAACATCACGGGCATCCCCTCGGCCGAGCTGACGCTGCTCGAGCCGCTGAAGGGGCTGCAGACCAAGAGCGGCAAGGTGGAGGTGGCCGGTACCAGCGATGCCGAGAGCGTCACCGTCAGCTTCCGCTGGCGCGGCAACCTCGATGCCGAGAAGGTGGCGCCACCGGACGCGGTTCTGCGCGTCGAGGACGGCGTCTTCCGGGGCACCTTCCAGTTGCCCAAGGGCCGCTGGTTCGCGTACGTGACGGCCTCGATCGATGGCGGTGCGCCGGCCGTGGCGGAGGTGCCGGTCCGCTCGCTCAACGACAAGATGGTCATCAGGCTCAAGGCGGTCGAAGGCAAGACGCGGGTCAAGATCACCAAGCCCAACGGTGACGTCGTGGACCAGAAGGTCCTGCTCAAGCCGGGCCAGAGCAAGACGTGGCGCGTCGATCCGGACGTCATCCTGCGCGTGGGCAACGCCAAGGCCGCCCAGCTCACGGTCGACGGCGTGTCCTACGGCACCATGGGCCAGCGCCCGATCGTGGCCGAATGGCGTCTCAAGCAGGGCCAGCGACCCAGGGAGCTCCAGTAGGCGGTCTCGGGATGGAACTGCCGGCCCTCGCGTCACGGCTGCAGGCGGTCGCGCTCGAGCGAGGCCTCACGGTCGCGACTGCCGAATCCTGCACCGGTGGCCTCGTGGGCCACTCGCTCACGGCCATCGCCGGCTCGAGCGACTACTACCTGGGCGGTGTGATCAGCTACAGCAACGAGCTCAAGGTGCGGCTGCTGGGCGTGCCCGAACCGACGCTGGGGCGACACGGTGCGGTGTCGGCGCAGGTCGCGGTGGCCATGGCTGACGGTGCGCGAACTCGAGCCGGCAGTGACTACGCCGTGGCGGTCACTGGCGTGGCCGGACCCGGCGGCGGCACTGGGGCCAAGCCGGTGGGGTTGACCTACGTGGCCGTGGCCGGGCCTAACGGCCACGAGGTCCGTCGACACCAGTGGGAAGGCGATCGTGCGGCGAACAAGGAGCAGAGCGCGGCTGCCGCGCTGGAGCTGTTGCTCGAGGTGCTGGTCGGTGACGATCGGTGATCCGCGGGACAGCTGACATCGCGCGCGGCCTGGCCCCCGCCCGAGCAGCCCGGCCCATCGAGCCCGGCGAGCGCATCCACGTGATCGGAGCTGCCGGAGCCGGCGCCTCGGCGGCGGCGCTGCTGGCCCACGAGGCGGGGGGTGCTCCCGACGGCTGCGACCCCGGAGCCCCCAACCAGTACACGTTCGCGCTGGCCGAGCGCGGCATCGTGATCGCTTCCGAGCATGCCGCGGCGCATGTCGAGAAGGGGCAGCCGTCTCGGCTGGCCGTGACCAAGGCCTTGACCTCGGTCCAGCCCGACCACCCGGAGCTCGCGGCTGCTCGCGAGGCCGGGATCCCCATCGAGGCCTGGCAGCAGACCGTGGCGGACGCGGCGCTCAGCCAGGGTGGCCGGCTGGTGGCAGTGGCCGGTACGCACGGCAAGTCGACCTCGGCCGGCTGGCTCGTGCACCTGCTGGTCGCTGCCCAGCGCGATCCGGGAGCCTTCGTGGGAGCGCTGCTGCCGGCCACGCTGACCGGCGGCTCGCCGGCCACCGCACGCTGGGGTCGCGGCAATGCGTTCGTGGTCGAGGCCGACGAGTACGCCGGCAACTTCGATGCCTACCGCCCCGAGCTGGCCATCGTGCTCAATGCCGAGTGGGACCACCCCGACGTCTTCAAGGATCGCAGCGCGGTCGTCGATGCCTTCGAAGCCTGGCTGCGAGCGCCGGGTGCCGACGAGCGCCGCGCGGTGATCAACTGCGGAGACCACGGCGGGGCTGAGCTGGTCCGGCGCCTGAGCGACTGGGGTGCGCGCGTCGTGCGCGTGGAGCCGACGGGCACCGACTCCCACGCCGTCGGCTACCGCCTCGACGGAACGCTGCTTCGGCTCGCCCGCCTGCCCGGCGCGACTCCGCAGCTGGCCGCGCCGCTTCGCCTCGCCGGTGCCCACAACGCGGCCAACGCCGCCTGCGTGGCCACGGCCGGTGCCCTGCTCGGGCTCGATGGTCGCGAGCTGGCCAACGGACTCTCCACCTTCGACGGCGTCGGTCGTCGGTTCGACGTCAGGGGCGAGCCCGGCGGGGTCCTCATCATCGACGACTACGGTCACCACCCGACCGCGATCTCGGCCACCATCGCCGCCGCCCGCGGCCGCTATCCGGGACGCCGAGTGTGGGTGGCGCACGAGCCGCTGACCTTCCACCGGGCCGCGGCCATGCTCGACGAGCTGGCGTTCGCGCTGGCCCAGGCCGACGAGGTCGTCATCGCCGACATCTGGGCCGGCCGTGATCCCGACACCACCGTCACCAGCGCCGCCGAGCTGGCGCAGCGGGTGTCGTCCATCACCGGCCGCGAGGTCGTCGCGCCCGGCAGCCCTGAATCCACCGCGGACTACCTGCGACAGCAGGTGCGACCCCACGACATCGTCCTGACCATGGGTGGCGGCCGCTCCTACGTCATCGCCGAGCGACTGCTGTCGCTGCTGCAGGAGACCGGCGCCGAGTAGAATGCGCTGATGCCTCAGATGCTGACGCCCGGTGACGGGCAGGACCTCTTCGCTCGCATCAAGCGCGCCTGGGAGGAGCGTGACCCGGACGCCATGCTCGAGTTGTTCAGCGAGGAGGCAGAGTACCGGCCCGATCCGTTCGAGCCGCCGTTCGAGGGCGCCAACGCCATCCGCGCGCACTGGAACGAGATCGTCGCGGCACAGGACCACGTCGAGTTCGATGTCGAGCACGTGTGGGTCGTCGGTCGAACGGTGCTGGGCAACTGGCACGTGGCGGTCACGCAACGGGACACCGCCGAGCGCCGTCGGGTGCGCGGCTTCACGACCATGGAGGTCGACGCGGAGGGCCTCGTCGTGCGCATGCGTGAGTGGCGGGTGGCCCGCACAGTCGGGATCGACAGCAGCTACAAGCCGCAGGGCTGAAGGGGCAGGGGAGGAGGGCGATGGCCAGCACGATCTCATTCGATGTCGTCAGCGAGTTCGACCGCCAGGAGCTCGTGAACGCGCTCGACCAGGTGCGCCGCGAGGTAGCCACGCGCTACGACTTCAAGGGCGCCAAGGTCCAGGTCGATCTCAACCCCAACGACGTGACCGTGGTCACCGACTCCGAGATGCGCTCCGCGGCCGTGCAGGACCTCATCGGCTCCAAGGCCGTCCGGCGCGGGCTCTCGCTCAAGATCTTCGATTGGGGCGAGGTCCAGCCGGCTGGGGGCATGACCTATAAGCAGGTCGCGCGCCTGCAGCAGGGTCTGCCCGAGGACATCGCCAAGAAGATCACCAAGCTCATCCGCGACGAGTTTCCCAAGTGCAAGGGCCAGATCCAGGGTGGCGCCGTGCGCGTCAGCGGGAAGTCCAAGGATGAGCTCCAGCGCGTCATCGCTCGCCTCAAGGAGGAGGGGGAGGGCTACCCTGTGGCCCTGCAGTTCAAGAACTACCGGTAGGCTCCCATGATCGATACCCAGAGTCGGGGCGTTCGCCTCGTTCTCGCCATCCTCGCCATCCTCATCATCGCCTCCCTCATCTTCACCTTGGTGTACTAGCTTGAACGAACCTCATCACGACCAGACCGAGACGCCGACGGCGCAAGGCGAGCCCAGCGGGGCATCACCGGCGCCGGGCGAGGCCACCGAACCCGCGCCGGCCGAGGCACCACCGGCGCCGAGCGAGCCCGCAGCGGCACCACCGGCGCCGAGCGAGGCCGCCGACGCGAGATCAGCCGAGGAAGCCGCCGCGGCCGCCAGCGAGCCTTCCGCGCCCGTAGCCGAGGAAGCCGCCGCGGCCGCCAGCGAGCCTTCCGCGCCCGTAGCCGAGGAAGCCGCCCCGGCCCCCAGCGAGCCTTCCGCACCCCCGGCCGAGGCAACTCCGGCATCGACCGAGCCTGCCGAGGTATCCCCGGAAGCAGGCGAGCCCATCGAACCGGCGCCGGCCGAGGCGCCAACGGCACCGAGCGCACCCATCGAGGCACCAGCGGCCGAAGAAGCCGCCCCGGCCCCCAGCGAGCCTGTCGTCTCCGCGGCGCCCAGCCCGGCCGAGCCGGCGGCCCAGGCAGCCCCTTCAGCCGGGCCGTCACCCGTGGACGCATCCGCGGTGCTGGCCGCCCCTGCGCCCGGGCCGGAGGCGGAGGAGGCGGCGCCACCGCCCACCGTTCGCCGGACCGTGTCACGCGAGATCGCCCGTCAACTGGTGGCGGCCGGCGTCCGCTACTGCTTCACTGTGCCGGCCGAGCCCATCCTGCCCCTGCTCGATGACCTGGCCGATGCCGGTGTCCGCGTCGTGACCGCGCGCCACGAAGGCGGCGCCGCCTTCATGGCCGAGGCCCTCGCGCAAGCGACCGGACGTCCCCAGGTCGTGGCCGTGGCGCGCGCGGTCGGGGCCGCCAACGCGGCGGTCGGGATCCACACGGCTCAGCAGGACTCTGCGCCGCTGGTGGCGCTGGTAGGGCAGGTCGCCCGGTCCGTGGCCGGGCGCGAGGCGTTCCAGGAGAGCGATCTCGTCGGCAGCGTCGGTTCGCTGGCCTCGTGGGCGGCCCAGATCGACAGCATCGATCAAGCCTCCTCGATGCTGGGAAAGGCCTGGCGACGGATGAATACCGGACGTCCGGGTCCGGTGCTGCTGGCCGTGCCCATCGACGTGCAGTCGCAAGAGCTGGATCTGCCCGACGAGGAGCCACTGAAGCCGCCGGGTGCGCGCGGCCCCGCGGCCGACCGTGTGGCGGTCAGTCGGGCCATGAAGAT
>JASFQX010000054.1:0-7372 GCA_050115215.1 Chloroflexota bacterium | reverse complement strand
GAGGCCCGGGTGCCCCTGGATATCGCCAAGGACCTGCTGGGGCCGGTGCCCACCGACGAGACGTGGTTGCCCTACCTGGGCGACACCCTCGACTCGGGCATCGCCACCCTCATCGCCGAGGAGATCATCGAGGCCCTGCGCTACACCAACGGAACGCCGCCCAACGGCATCTTCCTGGGTTTCACCGACGACTCCATCCTGCGCACCCAGGGCATCAAGCTGGTCGACGGTCGCATGCCCGGGTTTGCCGCCTGCGTCGGCGCGCTGCCCACCAACGAGGCTGCGGTGAAGCTCGCGCGCGAGCTGCAGGAACGCGACATCCTGGCCTTCATCTCGAGCAGCAGCGACGGCCGCAGCATGGCCGAGCAGCTCGATGAGGAAGGCGTGGAGATGGGCTGGGATACCTACCTGGTGCCCTACGGCAAGGAGACCAGCTCCACGGTCCACGCCCTCAACTTCGCGGCCCGCGCGGCCATGACCTTCGGCGGCCTCCATCCGGGCGACCTGAAGAACGCCCGCGACATCCTGCTCTACAACAAGGAACGCGTCTTCGCCTTCGTGCTCGCGCTGGGCGAGGTCGACGACCAGAAGTACGCCACCGCCGCCGGGGCCATCAACTTCGGCTTCCCGGTCATCGCCGACACCGACATCCCCGAGATCCTGCCCACCGGCATCACCACCTACGAGCACGTCGTGTCCAACGTCCCCGACGACAAGCTCGTCAACAAGGCCATCGAGGTCCGGGGGCTCAAGCTCAAGATCACCAAGATCCCCATCCCCGTCTCCTACAGCGCCGCGTTCGAGGGCGAGCGCGTGCGCAAGGAGCAGCTGCAGGTCGAGTTCGGCCGCGGCACGCAGGCCTTCGAGTACCTGCGCGCTCGCGAGCTCGACGAGATCGAGGACGGGCACGTCGAGCTCATCGGGCCGGATCTCGACACGGCCGAGCCCGGCGGGGCCATGCCCCTCGGCATCCTCATCGAGGTCGCCGGTCGCAAGCTGCAGAAGGACTTCGAGCCCATCCTCGAGCGCAATGTCCACCGCTTCCTCAACGGGGCCATGGGCGTGATGCACATCGGCCAGCGCGATCAGCCCTGGATCCGCATGTCGGATGAGGCCTTCAAGGCCGGCCTCCGCCTGCGGGACTTCGGCACCATCCTCCACGCCAAGTACCTGGAGGAGTTCCCGGCCATCGTGGACAAGGTCTCGGTGACCCTCATCACCGAACCCAGCGAGATCGAGAAGGTGCTCGAAGGCGCGCGTGCGGTCTGGGACGAGCGCGATGCCCGCGTGGCGGGCATGACCGACGAGACCATCGACATCTTCTACTCGTGCACGCTGTGCCAGTCGTACGCCCCCAACCACGTCTGCATCATCTCGCCCGAGCGCCTTGGGCTGTGCGGCGCCTACAACTGGCTCGACGGCAAGGTCAGCCACGAGATCAATCCGAGCGGCCCCAACCAGCCGATCGAGAAGGGGGCCATGCTCGACGAGAAGCTGGGCATCTTCAAGAACATCAACGACTTCGTCTACGCCACCTCTAACAAGTCCGTCGAGCAGGTCAGCCTGTACTCGATGATGAACGCGCCCATGACCTCGTGCGGCTGCTTCGAGTGCATCATGGGCGTCGCGCCCGAGGCCAACGGCGTGGTGGTCGTCAATCGTGAGTATCCCGAGATGACGCCGCTGGGGATGTCCTTCAGCACGCTTGCCGGGCTGGTCGGCGGCGGGATCCAGACGCCGGGCTTCCTGGGTGTGGGCAGGCTGTACCTGGCGAGCCGCAAGTTCATCCCCGCCGACGGCGGGCTGCAGCGCCTGGTGTGGATGCCCAAGGAGCTCAAGGACGACCTGCGGGACAAGCTCGAGAAGCGCGCCGTGGAGATCGGCGACGAGGGTTTCGTGGACAAGATCGCCGACGAGACCGTCGCCACCACCGCCGAGGAGCTCGTGGCGTTCCTCGAGAAGGCCGAACATCCAGCGCTGAAGATGCCGCCCATCCTCGGGGCGTAAGGGAGGTAGCACCATGCCCATGACGGCCCTCGATATCTACAAGGTCCTTCCGCAGACCAACTGCGGCGATTGCGGGGTGCCCACCTGTCTCGCCTTCGCCATGCAGCTGGCCACCAAGAAGGCCGGTATCGACGACTGCCCTCACGCGACCGATGAGGCCAAGTCGGCGCTGTCCGGTGCCGAGGCGCCGCCGATCCGCCTGGTCAGCATCGGCCCGGAGGCGCAGTGCATCGTCATGGGCAAGGAGACCGTGCTCTTCCGGCATGAAGAGACCTTCTACCACCCCACGGCGCTGGCCGTGCGCATCCGCAGCGACAAGCCGGAGGACGAGCTGCGGGCCGCGCTCGAGCAGGTCAAGTCCCTGGTCTTCGATCGCGTCGGCCAGTACGTGCGCGTGGAACTGGTGGCCATCGAGGATGCCGATGGCGACGCCGACCGGTTCGCCGCCGCCGCGACTATGGCCAACGAGATGGAGCTGGGCCTGGTGCTCATCAGCTCCTCGCCGGCCGTGATCGAGTCGGCGCTGCCCGCGCTCGCCGGTCAGCGGCCCCTGCTGGACGCGGCCACCGCCGACAACTGGGAGGCCATGGCCGCGCTGGCCAAGGCTCACGATTGCCCCCTGGTGGTGCGGGGCAAGGACATGGATGAGCTGGCCGAGCTGAGCGCCAAGGTGGCTGAGCTGGGGGTGGCCGACCTGATCATCGACAGCGGCGCCCGAGGCCTGGCCCCCACCCTCCGGGACCTCACCCAGTTCCGCCGGCTGGCCCTGCGCCGCCGGTTCAAGCCGGTCGGCTACCCGGCGCTCGCCGTGGTCACCGCCGAGGATCCCATCGACCAGGTCACCGAGGCGGCGGCGTACATCAGCAAGTACGCGGCCCTGGTCTATGTGGAGGAGCTGGAGCCGTGGCAGGCCCTGGCCATGGTCACGGTCCGTCAGAACATCTACACCGACCCGCAGAAGCCGATCCAGGTCGAGGCTGGCCTGACCACCATCGGCGAGCCCGATGCCACATCACCGGTGCTGATCACGACCAACTTCTCGCTCACCTACTTCACCGTCGAGGCCGATGTCGAGTCCAGCCGCGTCCCGGCCTGGGTCGTCGTGGTCGACACCGAAGGGCAGTCGGTGATGACCGCCTGGGCTGCCGACAAGTTCAGCGCTGAGACCATCGCCAAGGCCCTCGAAACCACGGCCGTGGCTGAGAAGGTCGACCACAAGCAATGCATCATCCCCGGCGGCGTGGCGGCGATCAGCGGCAAGCTGGAGGAGGCCAGCGGCTGGGAGGTTGCCGTCGGACCGCGCGAATCGGCCGGCATCCCGGCCTTCATGCGCACGGAGTGGCGCCGACCAGAGCCGGTCGCCAGCAGCTGAGCGACCGGCTGTGGCGACGGTACAAGTCACCTTCCTGCCTGACGCGGAGCGCGCCGACGTCGAGCCGGGCACGACCCTGCTGGACGCGGCCGTGGCGTCGGGGCTGCCCCTGGACGGGGAGTGCGGAGGGCGAGGCGTCTGCCATCGCTGCGCGGTGAGCGTGGTGGGCGGTCACGTCGAGGCCCTGGAGGGCGGCCCGCCCAGCGTGGTCAACGACCGCGTCCTGGCCTGCCGGACGGTGGTCCGCGGTGACGTCACCGTGGACGTGCCGCCGACGTCGCGCATCGAGGGGCTGGAGATCCTCACCGGCGCCGACCGGGCGGCCGGGATCCTGGCTCCGACCGCGGAGCTCTCAGGGGGCCCGGCGCTTGACGAGGCGCGCTACCCGCTGGATCCGGTCGCGGTGGCCCTGCCCATGACGCTGCCACGGCCGACCATCGATGAAGCTCTGAGCGACCTGGGACTGCTGCGCCGCGAGTTGCGTCGAGAGCACGGCATCGAGGACCTGAGCGTGCCCCTGTCGGTGCTGCGCCGGCTCCCGCATCGGATCCGAGCCTCGGGACGGCTGGTCACGGCCGTCCTCGCGCGCGTTGATGGCCGCCACGAGCTGTTGGACCTGATGGTCGGACGTGAGGACCATCCCGTCTTCGGCCTGGCCGTGGATATCGGTACCACCACGGTGGTGGTCCACCTCGTGGACCTCGGTTCGGGTGAGACCATCGGCGTCGCCGCGGCCCTCAACAGCCAGGTGGCCTACGGCGAAGACGTCATCACTCGCATCATCCACGCCGGCGAGCCCGGCGGCCTGGACCAGCTCCGTTCCGGCATCGTCGACGAGATCAACGTGCTCGTGGGCAGCCTGGCCCTGGCCCACCACGTCAATCGCCATGACATCGTGGCTGCCGTCGTGGCCGGCAACACCACCATGATCCATCTCTTCCTGGGCTTGCCGCCAGCCGAGATCCGGCGCGAGCCGTACGTGCCCGTGGCCACGGCGCCGCTGACCTACCACGCCGGCGAGGTCGGCCTGCGCATCCATGCCCGCGCGGTGATCGGCTGCATGCCCGGCAGCGGCAGCTACGTGGGCGGCGACATCAGCGCGGACGTGCTGGCCTCGGGCATGGATCGGCGGCCGGAGCTGGCCATGCTCATCGACGCCGGCACGAACGGTGAGACCGTCATCGGCAACCGCGACTTCCTCGTCTGCTGCGCCTGTTCGGCCGGCCCGGCCTTCGAGGGCGGGGGGACCTCCTGTGGCATGCGGGCGGCGCATGGGGCCATCGCCCATGTCGAGTCGGCCGGCGAGGGCGGTCTTTCCTACCAGACCATCGGTGACGCGCCGCCCCGCGGCATCTGCGGCTCGGGCTTCGTCGAGCTGCTGGCCGCGCTGCTCCACAACGGCACGCTCGATCGCTCGGGCCATCTGCGAGAAGGTGCGCCCATGGTCCGTGATGGTGAGCTCGGCCTCGAGGCCCTCGTGGCTCCAGCCTCAGGCACGGCGACCGGAGAGGACATCGTGCTCACGGAGGCCGACCTGGAGATCCTCCTGCGTTCAAAGGCGGCCGTGTACGCGGGCGCCTCGGTCCTGGCCCGTCGGCTGGGCATCGACATGGCCGAGATCGAGCGGATCTACGTGGCCGGCGGCTTCGGGACCTCGCTCGACGTGCAGAAGGCCATGCTCATCGGGCTCCTGCCGGACGTGCCCGCCGAGCGGGTGAGCTTCATCGGCAACGGATCGGTCAGCGGAGCGCGCATGGCGCTCCTGTCGCGCGCGGCGTGGCAGCGAGCGGCTGAGGTGGCCGAGATGATGACCTATCGCGACCTCTCCGCCGACGGCAGCTTCATGGACGAGTACGTGGGGGCGCTCTTCCTGCCGCACACCGACAGCCACCGATTCCCGCGGGCGCATGCGGCGCTCGGGGTGCACTGAGGAGGACCGCATGGCCCGAGTGATCGCACTGGCTGGCAAGGGCGGAACCGGCAAGACCACCATCGCCGGTCTGCTGGTGAGGGCGCTGCGCCAGAACGGACGAGGGCCGGTGCTGGCGGTCGACGCCGACCCCAACAGCTGCCTCGACGTGGCCCTCGGCCTGACCGCCGAGAAGACGGTGTCCGACGTCCTCGACGAGTCGCGTGGCCTGCGAGACGTACCCCAAAGCATGCCCAAGCCGGTCTACGTCGAGTACCAGCTCGAGGGATGCCTGGCCGAAGGCACGGGCGTGGACCTCATCGTCATGGGTCGCCCCGAGGGGGCCGAGTGCTACTGCTCGGCCAACCAGATGCTGCGCACGTTCATGGACCGCATGATCGGCAGCTACCCGACAGTGGTCGTGGACAACGAGGCCGGCATGGAGCACCTCAGCCGCCGCACGACGCGAGACGTCGACCTGCTGCTCATCGTCAGCGACGCCACGCTGGCCGGCGCCAGGGCCTCGCGCCGCATCGCCGACCTCGTCGCTGAGCTCAAGTTGCCCGTCAAGCGCATCGCCGTCGTCGTCGACGGAGCGGAGGAGATGGCCGAGCCGGTGTCCCGCATCCTCACCGGCGATGGCCTCCGCCTCGCCGGGTTCGTGCCCCACGATCCGCTCATCGTCGAGCAGGAGCTGGCTGCCGGGTCGTTGCTCGAGCTGCCCGATGAGGCACCGGCCGTGCGCGCCGTGAGGGCCATGCTGGCACGAGAGTTGGAGGCGACCTCGTGATGACGACCTACGGTCCAGCCGTCGAGAAGCTCGTGGCCGAGCTGGGCCGGCGCGACTACCAGGAGCTGGTGCGGCAGAGCGGCGCCGGCGCACCCGCACCGGACCGCCTGGCCGTGCGCTGCCTGGGCCAGGACTACCTGGTCACCTATCCCGGGGGCGAGGTCACGACGGGATCAGGAGAGGCGGTCGACGAGCATCTGGCCATCCTCCTCCTGCTCTATCTCACCGAGGCGGGCGGCCGGCTGGTGGAGGGTCGCTGGATCGCCTTCGAGCAGATATCGGGAGGCGCCGGCTACATCGCCTCCTTCCGTGGTCGCGTCGTGGCTCCGCTGCTGCGCACCTTCGGTCAGCGACCCGAAGCGCTGCTGGAAGCCGCGGCCAGGCTCGACGGCTCGTCGCTGGACATGGGGGACGCGGCCGTGGTCCTGGTGGCGCTGCCCCGCATCCCGGTCGCCTTCGTCCTGTGGCGCGGCGACGACGAGTTCGCCCCCAGTGCGTCCGTCGTCTTCGACGCTTCCATCGAGGGCTACCTCGATGCCGAGGCCGCGACCGTCCTCGCCGAGCTGGCCACCCGTCGCATGATCGAGGCCGCAGGGAGTGGCCCCAACAAGGGAGGGCTCACATGACCGTCGAGCTGATGCAGGAGACCTGGCCCGGTGTCATCGGGACCGTCACCATCGGTGCCACGCCGGACGACGGAGGCACCCGTGGATCCACCGTCACCGTGGGGGGGCATGCCGCGCTGCCATTCCGAGACGAGGACGCTCCCAGTCCGCACCCACCGGTCGTCGCGCTCCAGGTCTTCGACGCGGTGCCGGAGTGGCCCGAGCACCTCACGGGACCGCTCGCCGAGGTGCTGGGGTCGCCGGCCGACTGGGCGCGCATGGGCGTGGAGACGCTCGGCGTCGACCTCGTCTTCCTGCGGCTGATGTCGGTCCATCCGGAGTGGGGTGGCGGGTCGCTCGATGACGCGGTCAGCACCGTGCGCTCGGTCCTGGAGGCCGTCGACGTGCCTCTCATCATCGCGGGCTGTGGAGAGGCGAATGCGGACAACGAGCTGTGGCCGCGGGTGACCGAGGCGACAAGGGGCGAGAACTGCCTGGTCGGTGTGGGCGATCCCGACAACTACAAGACGCTGGTGGTCGCCTGTATGGCCGATGGACACAGCGTCCTGGCCTATGCGCCCATCGACGTCAACATCCAGAAGCAGCTCACGATCCTGATGACCGAGATGGGGGTGCCGGCGGGCCGGATCGTCATGCTTCCCGGGGACGCCTCGCTCGGCTACGGCACC
>JASFQX010000053.1:0-7453 GCA_050115215.1 Chloroflexota bacterium | reverse complement strand
GACGATGCCTTCGCCACGCAGGTCGTCCACGGCCACCGCCCGATCGACGGCCGCCTTCCCCGACTGTGGCGCCGCGGCCAGGGCCTCGGCCTCCTCCATGGCCGCGGCCGGGAGGGCGTCGCCGGCGCGGAAGAAGTCCATGTCGGGCTCCTCCGCCAGGTAGGCGGTGTAGGGGGTCACGATGCCGAACTGGTTGGCGATCTCGACGACCTCCTCGACGAGCGATTCCCGCACGCCCTCGATGCGCAGCTCGGTGATCAGGTCGGCGACGCGTCGCTGGGCCCACATCTGGGCCACGGTGGGGTCGTCCTCGTCGCGCTGGGGGAAGAAGACGTCGTAGACGAAGGTCTCCTCTCCCAGGGCGGAGTTGCCGGTCACGGTGACCGTGGCCTCGCCCTCGCCCTCGTAGCGGCCGGTCAGGAGAGCCTGGTTGCCGGCGAAGATCCCCGGGAGCACCTCGGGTGCCAGGTCCCACGTCTCCACGCCGTCGATCTCGATCTCCACGTCCGAGAGCACGGGCGTCGAGACCTGCTCCCAGAGGCGGGCAACCTCGGTGTCGATGCGCTGTTCGGGCGTGACGTAGTGGCTGCTGCCATTGAAGGTCGTGGCCAGCGCATCGAGCAGGACCGTGTCCACGTCGTAGCCCACGCCGAAGGCGAAGACCTGCGTCCGCTCCGGGGCGGACTGCTCGGTGAGCTCGAGGATGCCGTCGGCCTCCTCGATGCCGACCGTGGCCAGCCCGTCGGTCAGGAAGATGACGGTGCCGGGCCGCTCGCCGTCGAGGTAGGCCAGGCCGCGCTCGAGCGCGCCACTGATGTTGGTGTTGCCGCCAGCCTCGCGCTCGCGGACGTACTCGATGCCGGCCTGCGCATCGGATGCCGGCCGCAGCTCGTCGTCGAAGCTGCGCACGTAGCGCGAGAAGTCGACCACCGCGAAGCGATCGTCCGCGCCCAGGTTGTCGAGCACGTACGCGGCCGCATCGATGGCCTGCTCCATCTTGTCGCCTTCCATCGAGCCCGAGCGGTCGAGCACGAGCACGACGTCGCGAGCGATCGATTCGTCGAGCTCGATGACCGGGGCGAAGAGAAGGCTGAAGTAGCCGTCCTCGTCGCGTTCGCGATACGGCAGCAGGCGCGTGTCGATGAGGCCCTCGCCGCCGGAGAGATAGAGCCGGAAGTTGGTGTCGGGCGTCCAATCGCGGCCGGACTCCCAGCCGAGCCCGAGCTCGCCCTCGGCCTCGCGGTCCTGGTCGAGCTCGAAGCCGGGTGCGATAGCCGAGCGGACTTCCCAGGGCACGTCCACGTCGACGCTGACCTCAGCCGCGGCCGGACGTGGCGACATGCGCGACCAGGGCACCTCCACCACGGCCTGCTCCCCCTCGGCCAGCAGGGGCGTGGTCACGGTGAAGCTGACCTGCCGCTCCTCGCCGGCCGGCACCGGGAACGCGCGCACCTCGTAGAGATCACCCTCGAGCGAGCGCAGCAGCGCCGGGTCGATGAGCCGGCGCACGATGTCCTCGTAGATGCGGGTGGCATCGTCGGCATCGAGCAGCTTGCCTTCGAGCGTCTCGGGACCACCGGAGAGGACGAGGTCGGTGACCGAGCTGCCGGCCGGGACGGGGAAGACGATGCGACCTTCGGCCCCAGGGCCGCCACGGTCCTTCGGTGCCGGGTTGGAGAGCTCGAACCGGTAGCGGGCCACGGTCACCCCGTCGGTGACCGCGATGTCGGCCTCGATGCCGTCGAGCTGGGCGACCTGGTCGACGGGCCACCAGCAGCCGGGACACGGCAGCGGTGGCATCGGCTCGATCGGCTGGCGTCGATCCTGGGCGCTGGTCGCAGCCGGCAGCAGCAGGAGCGCGGCCAGGGCGATGACGATGATCCGTGACAGGGAGCGCATGGTCTTACCTCATGTGCGGCGTGCACGTCCAAGACGTTCCCACCCAGGGGCCGGTTCCCTCAGCCGGTGCGCGGCCGCCCCAGCTGGATGACGGCACTGCATGGGTGCTCGTGCTCGACGGACGACACCCGTGCCCCGTCAGCGCGCGCACGGACGGGCCATCCCGTTGGCACGCATGCGGACGCTGTCTCGTCAGCGCACGAAAGCCGGGTTGCCGGCATCAAGGATGTCGCTGGTGACCGTGGCCGGGGCCGCATACCTGCCCAGCAGCGCCTCCAGGTCCCGCAGTGCGCGATCGACATCATCGGGGGCTGCCTGGTGATGGCCCTCGACCGTGATGAGGACCTCTGAGGTATCTGCTTGTGCTGCGCTGGCCCGCGACTGCCGCCAGCACCAGCGACGCGCGCTGACCTGCTCGTCGTCGTCGGCGAAGATGACCTCGCCCGGCTCGGGGTGCTCGGCTTCGCTGGAGCCGAGATCGGCCCAGGCCTCGCCACCGTGGGCCAGCCGCACGGTCGTGCCCCCGATCATCGCCCGCTGGTCGAAGACGGCCACCGGCAGGGCGTAGCGGACGCTTACCAGATTGGCCAGGTCGACGAGCGTGTTGATGGGCGGGATCTGGCCCTGCTTGGTCAGCCGCCGCAGGAGGGCCTCGGCAGCCGAACGGTACTTGGTGGGATTGACGCCGAAGCCGCGGAAGACGCTGCGCCAGGCAGCCAGCGTCGGCAGCTCGCTCAGGGACATGTCGCCGATGCGCTCGCGGACCGAGGCCTGCTCGGCCCGATAGGCCGCGGCCAGCTCGGCGGGTGCTGGTCCATTGGACAGGCCGTCGGCGTGGATGACCCCGCCGACGATGCCCGGGAAACGCTCGAGGATCTGGTGGTCGTAGGCGAAGCGCGCCATTCACCCAGTGTGGCAGAACGCGGATGGCGTGCGCACGGGCTGGCAGCGCTTGACACCGAAGTCAACGCCTGTAGAATTCAACATACGATGACTTCACGGACAGCCGGCCCCGCCATCCGGGCCATCGAGCTGGTCAAGACCTTCGGCGACATCCGGGCCGTCGACGACATCAGCTTCGAGCTCGCGCCCGGACGCATCTACGGGCTCCTCGGTCCGAACGGGTCGGGCAAGACCACGCTGATCCGGCTGCTCACGGGCCTGGCCCGGGCGAACGAGGGTCGGGCAGAGGTCCTGGGGGTGGAGATGCCCTCGCGCCAGAACCTGGCCCGCATCGGCTACATGACCCAGTCGGACGGTGTGTACCCCACGCTCAGCGTCGTCGACAACACCAGCTTCTTCGCGGCCACCTACGGCGTCCGGGAGAAGCAGGCGGTCATGGACGCGCTGACGGTGGTCGAGCTGGCGGACCGGGCCGGGCAAGCGGCCATGAACCTCTCGGGTGGCCAGCGGCGACGCCTGTCGCTTGCCTGCGCCCTAGTGCACCGACCGGCGGTGCTCTTCCTCGACGAACCGACCGTCGGCGTGGACCCGCTGCTACGCGTCCAGTTCTGGAGCCACTTCCGCTCGCTGGCGGATGCCGGGACCACCATCGTCGTCTCGAGCCACGTGATGGACGAGGCCGATCGCTGCGACGAGCTGCTGTTCATGCGCTCGGGCAAGGTGATCGCACGGGGCACCAGCGCGTCGCTGCGCGACGAGGCCGGCACCGATGATCTCGAGGAGGCCTTCCTCGCCTTCGCCGGCGACGTGGAGGTGACCCGGTGAGCGCGCGGCGAGTCATCGCCCTCTTCCGGCGCGTCACGCTCGAGATCATCCGCGACCGGCCTTCGCTGGCGCTCCTGCTCATCGCGCCGCTGGTCATGTCGGGGCTCATCACCTTCATCATCCGCGAGGGCGAGACGCCCGCCGTCGACGCGGTCGTGGTGAACCAGGCCGGTGTCTCGGGCGTGGTCGTGGCCACCAGCCTCGGCGGCAGCATCGAGGACGCCGGTGGCACGTTCGAGGTCGTGGGATCGGAAGCGGCGGCCCGCACCGCCATCGAGGACGGCGAGGCCAGCGTGGCCGTGATCCTGCCGGCCGGGCTGACGTCGAGTGAAGCCCCGGCGCTGACGCTCATGACCAACGGGCTGGACCCCATCGGCGAGGGCACGCAGGTGGGGCAGCTGCAGCGCGCGATCATGGACACCGCCTCCGCCATCACCGGTGTGGCGGCCCCGACCATCACGCACGTGACCGTCTACGGGGCCCCCAGCGCGGACCCGATGGCCCGATTCGCTCCGGCCATCGTGGCCTTCTTCGCCTACTTCTTCGTCTACCTGCTCACGGGCGTCAGCTTCCTGCGCGAGCGCATCGGCGGCACGCTGGAGCGGCTCATGGCCACGCCCGTAGCGCGGGGTGAGATCGTGGCCGGGTACTCCCTGGGCTTCGGCCTGCTGGCCACGGTACAGATGGTGGTGCTGCTGACATGGGCGCTCGGCAGCCTCGACCTCGGACCCGTCTCGATCGGCCTGGGCATCGAGACTGCCGGCAGCGCCGTCTTCGCCTTCCTGGTGGTGCTCCTGCTGTCGGTGGGCGCGGTCAGCCTGGGCATCCTGGTCTCGACCTTCGCGCGTACCGAGCTCCAGGTCATCCAGTCGATCCCGCTCGTCATGGTGCCCCAGTTCCTGCTCAGCGGTGTGCTCTTCCCGGTCAGCAGCCTGCCGGTGGTGCTGCAGCCGCTGGTGGCGATCATGCCGCTGCACTACGCGGTGGACGGCCTGCGCCAGGTCTTCGTGGCGGGGGCCGACCTGACCTCCATGGCGCTGCTCTTCAACCTCGTGGTGCTGGCCGGCTTCGCCGCCATCTTCGCGGTGCTGGCCTCCTTCACCATCCGTCGGGAAGTGGCGTGACCGAGCGAGCGCCATCCGGCCGGACCGGCCGCCGGCCGGGTGATTCGGACACGCGCGAAGAGATCCTCGCCGCAGCGCGCGAGGTGTTCGCCGAGCGCGGCTACGACGGAGGTTCGGTGCGTGGGGTGGCCAGGCAGGCCGGCGTCGACCCGGCGCTCATCTACCACTACTTCGGCTCCAAACAGCAGCTGTTCGTGGCTGCCATGGAGATCCCGTATCGCTGGCAGGAGGTGCTGCCGGCCGTGTGGGGGGGGCCGCCCGGCGAGATCGGCGAGCGGCTCACTCGACACCTGCTGAGCTACTGGGAAGACCCCGACGTGAACCTCCTCTTCCGCGGCATCGTGCGCTCCGCCGCCACCGATCCGGTGGCGGCGGAGATGGTGCGGCGGATGCTGGCCGAAGGCCCGTTCGCGCTGCTGGCCAGCCGGATCGGCACCCCGGACGCCGACCTGCGAGCCATGCTCATGGCCTCGCACGTGATGGGCCTGGCCCTGCTGCGCTATGTGCTCGAGGTCGAGCCACTGGCCTCGGCCCCAATCGAAGAGGTCGCCGGCATGGTGGGCCCGGTCATCCAGCACTATCTCCAGGGGGACGCAGAGCAAGCCGCCCACTAGGCCATCTGCCGCGAGGGCACCTCCCGCGAGCCCCAATGGCACTTGTCAGGCCCTTCTGGGCTGGAGGACGATGGAGTGGTCGCGGGCGGTCCGGCCTGGTCGGTGTCCGGCCGCTGGCGGCTCGAGGAGGGCGGACCATGAACGAGACCATGATGCTGGAGCGCAGGACGGTCGAGCTGGACTGGGACCAGGCGCCGCTCCCCTGCCCCGAGGACCAGGACCTGCCCGCCTCCGACCCACGCAGCTTCGAGGCAGCCCTGGAGCGGGCCCGCGAACGTGCGTTGCAGGCCGTTGGGGCCTACCTGCAGGAGGGCTGGGAGCTGGACGGGACCCCGGCGGAGGCGATCACCCTGAGCCGGCGGAAACGCCGCATCCTGCTGCCCATCCCGAGCGCAGCCGGCGACGAATGGGAGGAGTACTGCGCCGCGACGGTGAGGCTGCGGCGCGGCTGAGGACCTGTCGCCCCGGGGTCGGCCTAGGCGCGAGCAGACAGCAGCAGATCCGCGATCTCCCGCTCGAGGTGGGCGGGGTACGGCTGAATCCCGTGGGGCGCGCCGGCCGCTCCACCCTCGAGGATCCAGGCCAGTCCCCGCAGCATGACCGCGGCGAAGGGGTCGAACAGCTCTTCGACCTCGATGCCCGCATCGCCCGAGAGGTTGACCAGGCTGCCTCGGTTGAGCAGGAAGACATCGTGGTCCTCGAGCTCGTAGCGCTCGATGTGGGGGCGTACGGCCTGGTGGGGACGGTCCTCGAGCCAGTCCAGGTCGATCTCGCGGTTGCCGTGCCCGACGTTGGCGAGGATGGCCCCCGCTCGGGTCCGGGCCAGCTGTTCGGGGCCGATCACGCCCTGGCGGCCGGTCGCGGTAACGACGATGGTGCAGCTCGCAAGCCCCTCCTCCAGTGAGACCGTGCGCAGACCGAGCTGCTGCGCCTCGAGCGCCCGCACCGGGTCCAGCTCGGCCACCGACACGATCGCTCCCAGAGCCCTCGCCTGCGTGGCCACGCCCTGGCCCACCGGCCCGAAGCCCACGACCAACACGCTCCGACCGTAGATGGCCAGACCGGTGATGTCGCTGATGACCGGCCAGGCCTGCATGCCCACGTGATAGCGGTTGTGGATGCGGTCCTTGAGAGCGATGTCGTTCCAGTCGAAGACCGGGAACGGGATGTCCCGGCCGGCGAGGTGGGAGATGCCTGACGTCGTCGCCTCGAGGGCCGCCGCGGGGAAGGGTCCGTCGCGCTCGGCCACGGCCGCGATGAGCTCGCCACCCATGTCGGAGATCGCGTCGGCCGGCTCCGCGGCCAGCTGGCTCAGCCCCACCCGGCGATCCTCCTCGGTCATGCCACTCCAGGCCCACACGTTCACGCCACCACGGGCGAGGGTCGCGGCCGCCATGTCATCGGTGCTGTCGGGGTTGACCGCGGCGATGCTGACGGCGGCGCCGGCGCGCACGAGCGGCAGCAGGATCAGCGGCGTCTCCGGCCGGACGTGCTGGAAGCAGGCCACGTTCCGCCCCGCGAAGTCAGCTCGCGAGATGAGCTCCCCGAAGTGGCTGAGGACGGGACGGCAGACCTTCAGCCAACCGTCAGCGGCGTCGGCGGTCTGCGTCAGCGAGAGGTCCTGGACGCGCGTTTGCATGGTTTCCCCCTTCCCCGGGGAATCGTGCGCCTCCGGCAGCGCAGGTCAAGGTTCAGACGATGTCGACAAGCACCTTCATCGCGCCTGCGGCCGGGTCGTCGATGAGGGCGTAGCCATCGGCGAAGCGATCGAAGGGGACGTGGTGGGTCTGCAGCGCACCCAGCGGCAGCGACCCCTCGTCGATGAGCCTGGCCGCTTCATGGAAGTCGGCCCACGTGTACATCAGCGAGCCGTGCACGTTCAGCTCGCGGTCCTGCACCGTGATCATGTCCGTGCGCGGCGGTTCCGCGTAGACCGCCACGACCACGACCGTGCAGCCACGGGCTACCGTCTGGATACACGTGTCCAGGCCCGGCGCCACGCCCGAGCACTCGAAGGCCACCGCCGCCTCCCGGCTGCCGAACACGGCCTCACCGATGTCCGGCCCACCCGCCGCGGGATCGTACGTG
>JASFQX010000052.1:0-7493 GCA_050115215.1 Chloroflexota bacterium | reverse complement strand
TCGCCGGCCGCGTCGTCGACGGTCTGACCCAGCAGCCGGTACTCGAGATGGTCGTGCATCTCGACGATGAAGGTGTGACCACCGCTGACCACCAGCGCGACCAGCGGGAACCGGGGGGCCGGCGTCCCCTCCTCCCCGGGGTCGAGCAGCCAGGCGGCGTAGATGTGGCCCTCGAGATGGTTCACCGGCACCAGCGGCAGCCCCAGGCTCCAGGCCAGGGTCTTGGCCATGGTGATCCCGACCAGCAGCGACCCGGCCAGGCCGGGCCCCTCGGTCACGGCCACGGCGTCTACCTCCGACCAGTGCCGGATGCCCGAGCGCCGGCGCGCTTCGTCGAGTACGGGGATCATCCAGCGCAGGTGGGCGCGGGCCGCCACCTCGGGCACGATGCCGCCGGTGGCCGAGTGGAGCTGCACCTGGCTGGCGACCACGTTGGCCAGGATGCGACGGCCCCCCTCCACGACGGCCACGGCGGTCTCATCACAGGATGACTCGACCGCGAGGATGCGCCCGCTGCTCATGCGTCGAGCACCTCCGGGGGGTCGCCGGGGTCGGCCACGTGGCCGGGATCGTCGACCAGCACGTCCAGCCGGTAGCGGGCGGCCTGCCCGGCCATGAGCCGCTGCATGTCGGGGCTCTGCAGCCGCTCGGTGGTCATGATGAGGGCATCCTCACCGTTGTCGGAGTAGTAGCGCGGCCGCACGCCCACGGGCCGGAAGCCGAACTCCCCGTAGAGCTTGCGCGCGGCGGCATTGCTGAGCCGAACCTCGAGCGTGCACACGGCCGCACCCAGGTCCGCCGACAGGCCCATCAGCTCCGAGAGCAGCAGGCCGCCGATGCCGCGGCGACGGTAGGCGGGCAGCACCGCGAACGTGGTCAGGTGCGCCTCATCCACCATCAGCCAGATGCCGGCATAGGCGATGACGCGGTCACCCGCGCGCACCACGAGGTAGCGGGCCATGCGGTTGGTCTCGATCTCCTCGCGGAAGGCGTACGGCGGCCAGGGCGTAGGGAAGGAGGCGCTCTCGATGGCGTGCACGGCGGGAATGTCCTCGGCGGTCATCTCGGTGACCGCCAGCCTCACCGGAGGTCGGGCGACCATCCCAGGTCCTCCGCCGCTCGCTTGACGCCACGCGGCAGGGCCACGTAGACGGGGACGAGCTCAGCCACATCGTCACTATCGCCCGCTGCCAGCCGTTCGCGGGCCAGGCGCAGCAGGGCCGCCGGCATGGCCGCGACCGCAGCCGACCCGCGCCTCGCGGCCTCCTCGCCCAGCGCCTCGGGCGGCATGTCCACCGCGATCACCGGCTCCGAGCCGATGGCGCCGGCCAGCTGGCCAGGCGCGATGAGCTGCGGCTCCTGGTCGGGGCGCGAGAGGTAGTGGTCACGCGCGCCCGCAGGCGACACCACCGCGGCCCCCTCGAGGTCGCCGGCCAGGCGCAGGGCGACGGCCGAGTCGATGCCCACCAGCGGCAGGGACCGGGCATAGGCGAGGGTCTTGGCCGTGGCCAGCCCCACGCGCAGTCCAGTGAAGGAGCCCGGACCGGTGCCCACCGCGAGGCCGATGAGGTCGTCGAGCGTCAGTCCGGCCGCGGTCAGCACCTCGTCGATCTGCTCCAGCACGTGTGAGCCGTGGCGGTGTCGGACCTCGCGCCGGCTCACGGACAGCGGCGACTCCAGGCCGACCGCCACCACGCTGGTGTGGGTGGAGGTGTCGATCACGAGGATGGGGCCGCTCCGGCTCACGCCGCCGACTCCTGCCAGCGCCGGGCGGCAGCCACGTAGCGCTCGGCCACCGGGCCATGTCCGCTGATGTCGATCTGCCGGTCGGTCCGGCCGACAGGCTCGATGGCCACGGTCAGACGGGCGGCATCGAGGTCTTCGTCGAGGCGGTCGGCCCATTCGGCGACCGTGACCCCGTCGTCCTGTCGCTCGTCCAGCAGCCCACCCGCGAGCACCTCACCCGCGTCGGTCAGCCGGTAGAGGTCCTGGTGGAAGAGCGTGAGCCGGCCTTCGTACTCGGCCATGAGCGTGAAGCTGGGGCTGTTGACCACCTCGTCGATGCCCAGGCCCACCGCGAACCCCTTGGCGAACTGCGTCTTCCCCGCACCCAGCGGTCCGACCAGCGCGAGGCGGTCACCCGGCTCGGCCGCGGGTGCCAGGGAGGCGGCCAGCTGGCGCGTCTCCGCCGTCGACGCGGTGCGCAGGCGCAGGTGCACGAGCGGCAGCAGCTGAGGATCGGAGATGGTCACGCGGGGAGGTTAGCCGAGTCGCTCGAGAAGGGTCAGCGGCAGGCAGTGGCGCTCCGTCCGTCCGTCCGGCTCGGGCAGCTCCACGAACCCACCCGCAGCGTAGCCGCCGCCGGGCCAGTAGCGGGGTCCGGCCAGGCCCACGAGACGACCTTCCCGGTCGCGCTGCTCACCGCCGATGACGCGCACGGTCTGCGGCGGGCGGGCGGCGGCTTCGAGCAGCGGGACCGGGTCGCCATCGATCAGCAGAGCGCGCACGTCGGGCACGATCCCGGCCAGGCGGCCGTCGGCGGCCATGAGCAGGTCCCACAGATGCCTGGGGATGGGCACTCGGCCGTAGCCGCCGAGCGCGACCAGGCCGAACGGCGCCGCGGCGTGGAGCGCTGCCTGCTGGCGTACCTCGGATGAGGCCAGCTGACGCAGGTCGCGGCTGGCGATGCCGCCGGCGATGACGCCGGCAGCGCCGATGGCGCGGGCACGCGAGAGCGCCTCGACGTCGATGCGCGAGCCGACCACGAGGATGGCGCCGGCCGCGGAGACGTCGATGCGCGACGAGCGCAGCTCGGCCTCCGGGCTCTCGACGGCGACCATCACGCGACCGTAGGTCGGACGCCCCCAGCCCACCCGCACCGGCACGGACAGGCCCTCGACGCGCAGGTCCAGGCGAGCCGGGCTGATGGTCTCCACCAGACCGCTGGCCGGGGCCATGAGCGTCACGGCGCCGCTGCCGGCCGCCAGCCGGGTGACCCCGTCACGGCCGTGCTCGCAGACGCGCGTGCGGTAGGCCGGGCCCGAGGACTTGCGCGTCAGGCGGCCCCCGTGCTCGGCGGGGACGGTGTCGAGGACCATGCCCGGCGCCAGACCGATGAGCGCGGCGCTGGTGGGCACCTCCACCGGCTCCACCTCGCGGAAGTGCTCGATGAGTGGCTGCCCCAGCTCGACCCGCTGACCGGGCGCCACCAGCGGTCGGTCAGCCAGGTCCAGCCGCAGCGCCACCAGCTGTCCGGTGGCCGGCCGCTCGGCGGCGACCACGAAGCGGGCGGGGTCGGCCCCCCGCGCCCTCTCGATGCCCACGGTCGGCTGCTCGGTCATCGCTCGGAACCGGCCCATATCGCGGCTTCCCACGCCCCCAGGACGCTGCGCCGGGCCTCGCCCGCCTCGGGCAGGTCGAGCGGGATGGATCTGGTGTCGACGAAGAGGCCACCGAGTCCGCCGCTCACCTCCATGGTCAGCGTCCGGCCTTCGATACCAAGCACCGCCGATTCGCCCGGGTCGATGCCCAGCCGAGCGGTGATCCCGGGCGGCAGGTCGATCAGCTGCAGCTGCCCCGGTTCGAGCCGGAGCCGCTGGTCGCCGAGCGCGCTGGCCATGCTCAGGCTGGCGCCAGGACGGTCCTTCTTGCCGCGCTCGATGGCGCCGGTGACGACCGCGCTGCCGAGCGGCAGCAGGACGTCAGCCATGAGGTCCCGCAGCAGGCGCTGTCGGTCGGCCTCGACGGGCAGGGCACCGAGCGGCGCGAGCAGGCCCGCGTGGTCGTGCAGCAGGCCCATGGCGCCGGGACGACGCACGCCATCGATGACCGCGAGGGCGGAGGCTGCCGGCGGCAGCCCGTCGAAGCCGCCGCCGCTGAGCACGATCAGGCCCGGCGCCCGACCCTCAGCGGCCGGAACGGCCGCGGCCCACGCCGTATCGAGACGTTCGAGCGCCGCCCGCAGGCTGGCCAGGCGCAGGTGGATGCCTTCCCGGTCGAGGCCGGACCACGGGCGTTGCGTCAGCTCGCGCAGGCGGTCGACGCGGGCCGCCGGGTCACCGCCAGCGAGCGTGCACCAGCGCAGCACCGACTCGGCCACCTCGTCATCGGCGAGCATGGTCGGCGGGAAGAGCGCAGCCGGGGCCAGCACCGCGTGGCGCTGCTCGGCCTGGGGCGTGGCCAGGGTCCGGGAGCCAGCTGCAGCACCGATCTCGAGGCCCTCGACGTCGACCCCGAGCACCGCCGCGAGCGAGACGACCGACGCGCGCAGGGCCACCCGCGCATCGGCGGCCACGAGCTGGCCGTGCTGGGCCAGGTGACGGCCGACCTGCCCGGCCGCCTGTCGCAGCAATGACTCGGCCGTCGCGGGCACCGGCTCCGGAGCGGGCAGCGAGAACAGGCGGTCGTCGGGGATGCCCTCGGGACGCTCGGCGAAGGGACCCGCGGCGAGCACCGCGAGGTCGTCCCGGAACCGGGCCAGGGAGGCCGCCCGCGCCCACAGCCGCTGGCCCGCCTCGCGTTCGCCCTCCTCGGCGCCGTCACGGCCGCCCATGACCACTGCGTCGACGTCCGGGTCGAGACAGGCAGCACCCAGGTCCACGAACCCCGGTTGGGGCCCGAAGAAGGCTCCGGCGACGATCCAGCCGGCGGCGCCGAAGGCACGCTCGAGCCACCGTCCGACCTCGTCCGAGGCAGCCACCAGGACGGCGCGCGGTGCGCGACCGGTGTGCACCGCGAGCCGGGACCACTCGCGCCATCCGTCCATCGGCCCCGCCAGCGAGGCATCGGTCCGGGCAACGCGCCAGGCCAGGTCCTCGAGCAGCGACACGGGATCGATCCCGACGGGGGTTGCGCCCGCCGCCAGCAGGCGATAGCGGCCATCGACGGGGGCCACGAGGGCCGCACGGGTGCCGGCCGTGCCGCGGTCCAGCGTGAAGAAGGCCGGGGTATCCTGGGTCACGCGGCTGATGGTAGCCCGGCGGGGCTATTCGGGCGCCGGCTCAGGCGTCCAGGCCGAGCTCGGCGTCGAGCTCCTCGAGGCGATCGATGAGCCGTTCGATGCCGTCGTCGTCGGCAAGCAGGCTGCTGGCTCCAGGATCGTCGCCGCCGAAGATGCGGCGGATGGAGGGATCGAAGAAGAGCATCCCCAGCCCGTCGAGCGAACCGGCGCCCCGATTGGCCTCGAGGAAGAGCACCGCGGGGATGGTCGCGCCACGCATGGTGATCTCCTGCGCCACGCTCTCGACGTCGTCGCCTTCGAGGGCGCCGATGTCCCGTGAGCCAGTGAGCTGCTCGGTCATCTCGGGCGTTCGTAGCAAACCCGTAACTACCTCCTCGAGGCACGTCGAAGCAGCACGGCGGCGGGACGGGCCCCTCTCTTGCCCTGCTCCTCGCGACCGGTCGCGTCGTGTCTGCGCCGGTTGCCGGCCTGCCTACTGGCTGTCGGAAGTACCGGCCAGCGGATGGTACACCCGGGCCAGTCTCGGGGCCATGCTTGTGAGCACTTCCCAGACGATGGTGTTGCGCCGACGCGCCAGTTCTCCGGCCGTGATCCGCTCCGTGCCCTGCGCCCCGAGCAGGACGAACTCCTCGTCGTAGCCGAGGCCGGGCAGATCGGTGACGTCGATGGTCACCGCATCCATCGAGACTCGCCCGACCATCGAGGTGCGGCGGCCGCGCACGAGCACCTCTGCGCCCGGCTGCACGCCGCGCAGGTAGCCATCGCCGTAGCCCACCGGCAGGACCGCGATGCGCGTCGGTCGCTGGGCGCGCCAGGTACCGCCATAGCCGACCGTGCCACCCTCGGGCACGTCGCTGAAGGCGATGGGGCGAGCCTTGAGCGACATCGCCGGCCGCAGGCGGCTGGCCGCCTCGAGCGCGTCCGGCGCGATGGGCAGGCTCTCGTCGAGAACGCCGTAGATGGCCACGCCGGGGCGGACGAAATCGAGGGCCGGCTCGTCGTGGGTGAAGATGCCGCCTGACGCGGCGCTGTGGCGCGGCGGCACGGGGATGTGGGCATCGCGCAGGGCCGCTACCGCCAGCTCGAAGCGGAGCAATTGCGCGTCGGAGGTCGGCGGATCCTCCGGGCTGTGAAGGTGCGACCAGAGCCCCGCCAGCTCGATGTTCGGGTCGGCCTGCGCCGCGGCGGCCACGGCCGCGACGCGTTCGGGCTGGAGGCCTCCACGGCCCATGCCCGTCTCCACGCCGATGTGGACGTGGACGGGGGGTCGGTCGGCACGCGCCGCAGCACGGATGGCATCGAGGTCGGCCGCGGACATCACGGGCAGCTCCACGTCGAGCGTGACAGCTTCAGGCACGGCCGGGTGCGGCACCGGATAGAGCATGATGATGCGGCGGTCGACGTGCGGCCGGAGCGCGATGGCCTCGTCAAGCGTGGCCACGCACAGCGCTTCGACGACGGGTGCGATGGCCCGGCTGACCGGCACCATGCCGTGGCCGTAGGCCTCGGCCTTGACCACCGGCGCGACCGCGGCGGGGCCCACCACCTCGCGCACGAGGCCGATGTTGTGACGGATGGCCTCGAGGTCGATCTCCAGCCAGGCCCCGCGCCGGTCGGTCATGCCCGCCCCCCGGCTGGCGGGTCGAACCCGACACGGGCGGCTTCATCGCGCAGACGGCGAAGGTAGGCGCGTTCACGCGGGATGGCCGTCAGCAGATCAGTGGCCAGCAACCCGGCATCGCCCAGGCGCGCGCCCACGTCCCTGCCGGCACGGGCGTGCAGGTAGACGCCCAGGGCGGCGGCTTCGAAGGGGGCCAGGCCCTGGCCCACGAGGGAGGCGATGACGCCGGCGAGCACGTCGCCGCTGCCGCCGGTCGCGAGCGCCGGCACCTCGAAGGGCGCCGCCAGGCTGCGGCCGTCCGGGTCGGCCACGACCGTGTTGGCACCCTTGAGCACGACCGTCACGGCCCACGCCGCGGCAGCTGCCTCGGCCGTGGCACGGCGCTCGTCGTCGGCCGTTCCAGGCGCCTGGCCCAGCCGCGCCATCTCGCCCGGATGCGGCGTCACGATGACCGGCCGCGCGAGGCGGGTCCACCACCCGGGCACGCGCGAGAGGGCGTCCAGCGCGCCGGCGTCGACGACCGCGGGCGAGCCCTCGCTGGCCAGCAGCAGCTGGGTCAGGCGGCTCGTGCCGCGTCCCGGCTTGAGCCCAGGGCCGATGAGGAGCGCGTCACAGGCCTGCTCCTCGAGATCCGCCGCGGCCGCATCGGCATCGACCTCGAACGGCTCGACCTCCGGCAGTCCGCGCGTGATGAGCTCGGGGACGCGGCCGGCCAGGATGGGCTGCAGCGAGGCCGGCAGGCAGAGGGTGACGAGACCGCAACCCGCTCGCAGGGCGGCCGCGCCGGCCATCTGGGCCGCACCGGCGTAGTCGAGCGAGCCGGCAACGGCCAGCACCCGGCCGAAGGTGCCCTTGTGCCCGCGTGGGTCGCGCTGCGGCAGCATCGCCGCGGCCGTCTCCTCGTCCAGCCAG
>JASFQX010000051.1:0-7515 GCA_050115215.1 Chloroflexota bacterium | reverse complement strand
CCTGGGCGCAGCAGCAGGGATCAGACGTGGAACCCTGGCTTGCGGTCCATCTCGCCACGCACCGTGCGGCGCGATGTCTCACTGACCCGTGGTAGCACGGCTGGGCGCGGGGCCGTTCGTCAGTCGACAGGCACGAAGCGCACCGCGTCGTAGGCGAGGCGCCGGCCCCATACGGTCGGCTCGGTCGTCTTGTCGGAGAGCTGGACGACGGGCGTCGAGGTCAGCTCCAGCACGCCCAGGCTGACCCATGTGCCACGGCGCTTGTACTGGCTGCGCGTGCGCGTGATCCAGCCGTCGGCGGTCTTGATCTTGTAGGTGGCCTTGCGCGACGTCGCGTGCTTGCGTGGGATGAAGGCCATCACCCGGTACCTGCCAGCCTCGGGCAGCGCCGGCCTCCATGATGCGTACGCCTTGCGCGAGGCCTTGCGTGTACGCGTCCAGTAGAGGTGGTCGTCGAAACCGCCTGAAGCCTCCCGCCAGCCAGAGCCGAAACGCCTGAAGCCGACATCGGCGTCGTCGACGTATACGGTCAGCCCGGGCGTGGGCGTGGGGGTCGGGATCGGCGTGGGCGTGGGGGTCGGGATCGGCGTGGGCGTGGGGGTCGGGATCGGCGTGGGCGTGGGGGTCGGGATCGGCGTGGGGGTCGGGGTCGGCGTGGGGGTCGGGGTCGGCGTGGGGGTCGGGGTCGGCGTCGGCGTCGGGGTCGGCGTGGGGGCACAACGACCCGCGAGCTCACCGATGTCGAGCCGGCCCCCGGTCACGGTGCGGCCGGCCATCGAGGACGTCGGGGTTACCGAGTCCACGATCAGCTCCCGGATACGGCGCGCAGACAGCAACGGATCGATGCTGGCGCACAGCGCCACGGCACCGGCCACGTGCGGGGCCGCCATGCTCGTGCCGCTGTAGTAGGCGTAGCCGTCGTTCTGGGGAATGGTGCTGATGATGCTGGTGCCCGGGGCCCCGAGATCCACGCTGCTCGCGCCCCAGTTCGATTCGCCGTTGAGGGCGCCGCTGGCAGTGAGGTTGGCCACAGAGATGAGGCAGTCCCAGCCGCGGGCAGCGCCGTCGGCCCTGGTGGTGCAGGTGTTGGCCGCCGGGTAACGCGGTGAGGAGTCGATATCGGCTCCATCGTTGCCGGCCGCAGCCACGAACAGGATGCCGGCATCGCCGGCGCGGTCGATGGCGTCCTGCAAACCACGGCTGAAGCCCGGACCGCTCCAGCTGTTGTTGGTGGCGACCACGTTCAAACCGTGTCTGGACTTGAGGTCGGTGATGTAGTCGATAGCCCGGATGGCGCCGGTCGTGGAGCCGCCATCAACGCCGAGGAACTTCACCGGGATGAGCGTGACGCGCCAGTTGACGCCGGCCACGCCGGTGGCGTTGCCGCCTCGAGCCCCGACGGTGCCGGCGACGTGCGTGCCGTGATCGTCCCCGGTGTCGTCATAGACGGTTCGGTCATCGTTGTAGAAGTCCCAGCCGCGGGTGTCGTCGACGTAGCCGTTGCCGTCGTCATCCCGTCCGTTGATCGTCTCGACCGGGTTGATCCAGGTGTTGGCCGCGAGGTCAGGGTGGCCGATCTTGACCCCCTCGTCGATGATGCCGACATGCACAGAGGCCCTGCCGACGTGGCCCTGCAGCCACGCTTCGCCGGCCCCTGATCCGTAGCGGTTGACGTGCGGCGAGGTGCCGTCGCCATACATGCCCCAGTGGTTGCCGCCGGTATAGAGGGGATCGTTGGAGGTGTCTGCCGCTTCCACCCGGTAGTCTGGTTCCACGTAGGCCACCCCCGGTCGGTCGCCGATCCTGGACATGGCCTGAGCCACGGTCGTCCCCGGCTTCAGCTTCACGACCACGGTGTGGGTGGCCAGGGGGGACGCCGGCTCGACCGAGGCCACGCCGGAGGCCTGCACGCCGCGCGTGCGCATGGCCCTCGACGCACCCGGCTGGAATCCGACGATGACGCGGCCCTTGACGTGGGGTCGGGCGACGGCCGCGGCGATCGTCGGCTCAGGTGCCGAAGCGACTGGGAGGGCCGCAAGTGACGACGCCAGGAGGGCGGCCGCCGCCGTGCCCACGGTGAGCCGGAGCAGCGTCGCGGATGATCGCAGGTGATGCACGGGCGCAGCCTACCGTTCGCTGGTCTCCGGCCACACAGGACTTCCGTGGTCGACGACGCGACCGAGGGTACCGCGACCCCGGCCCTTCGGCCCATGCGAGCCTCCCCGACCCGGTCTAGCGTGAGGTCATGAGCCACAACTCGATCGGCGCCCCGCGCACGTTCGCGACTCGCGCGCTCGCGGCCGGTGTGCGGCGCCTCAAGGGCGTCCTGATGCGGCGCATCGTGCAGCCCACATGGGTGCTCGAGGACGAGCTGGCCGCCAGGCCGGGCGGAGTCCACGCATCGGAGGCCTCGCCCCGTCGCATCGAGATCGTGTCCGAATCGATGCAGGTGGAGGGAGTGCATCGACCCCTGCCCGGCTTCCCGCGCTCGCTCCCGCACGTGCTGTCGAGTGCGCGCAACATCAGTGCCTCGCTGCGCGAGGTGGACGACAATCCGCCCGAGGCACGCGTGTCGATGGACGAGCACGAGCGCACCAGGCTGGAAGCGTTCATCCGCTCGGTCGGCGTCGACACCTACGGCTATGCGCGCGTGTCGCCGGAGCTGGTGTTCCGGGACAAGGCCGTGCTCCATCCCTACGCCATCGTGCTGACCATGGAGATGGACAAGGCACGCATGGACACGGCTCCCAGTCCGGACTCGGCGGTCATGGTCCACGAGACCTATAACCAGCTGGGCATCGCAGCCAACCGGATCGCCCGCTACCTGCGCGGTCGGGGCTACTCTGCCCAGGCTGGCCATCCGCTCGGCGGGCTGGCCCTCTACCCACCGCTGGCCCAGGCCGCCGGATTGGGATGGCAGGGCATGCATGGCCTGCTGATCACGCCCGAGTTCGGACCGCGCGTGCGCTTGGCCGCCGTCTTCACCAGCGTCGAGGATCTGCCGGCTACGGCCAACGACGATCACGCCTGGATCGAGGACTTCTGCCGGGAGTGCGTCAAGTGTGTCCGCCAGTGCCCGACAGGCGCCATCCGCAGCGAGCCGGTGCGCCACGAGAGCGGTCGCGTCAGCTGGATCGAGCCGGACCGTTGCCTGCCCTACTTCGTGCGCCACAACGGCTGCTCCATCTGCATCAAGGTCTGCCCTTTCAACGAGCGCGAGTACGGCTGGCTGAAGGAGCGCTGGGAGCGCCACGGCCATCACGCGGCCGAGCTGCGCGCGCATCCGCCCGCGAACTTCCCCCAGCACCTGCGCCGGCCGCGCGAGGGCTGACCGAGGCCTAGTCGCGATCCAGCCGTCCTGCCACGAGCACGGCTTCGTCGCGGACGAAGACAGCCTCCGCCACGAAGCGCAGCCTGCTGCCGTCAGGCAGCGTGACGTCGGCCGGCAGGAGCGTGACCGCCTGCTCGCCGGCCCCACCTTGAGGCAGGTGTTCGAAGAAGCGCCCGCACGCCCCTTCGGCGAACGGGCTCGTCTGCACTCCCTGCTCGCCGGAAGCCACCACCGTGCCGTCCACGACCCGCATGGCGTCGTCGATCCAGCAGGTACCGTTGGGGATGTCGAGCGGGCCCGCGAAGACGAGCGTGGTCCGGAGCCTGGTCTCCTCCGGGTACCACTCGATCTCGACCTCCGAATCGATGCCCGGTGTGGTGGGCGCCTCCTCGAGCAGGCGGTCGGCGCCGGCCTCGAGGAACGCGCGGCCGAAGCGGGCCGTCCAGTCATGGCCTGCCTCGAGACAGGGCCCGGCCGCGGCCACCAGGCCCGGATGCCCACTGCTGATGTCGAGCCTCGTGCCCTCGCTCGTGAGGCTGGGCTCGGGGAAGAGGGACTCGTGCGAGGCGATGGCATCGCTCACCGGCCCGGCCAGGGCCGTCCATTCATCGACCGCGATGACATCCGGGGCGACCTCGAGACACACGTCGGCGCTCGGAGCATCGGCCCCCACCGGCCACGCCCCGAGCATCACCAGGCAGGCGGCCGCTGCGGCCGCGCGCCGGAGCGCGCGCATCAGTCGGGCACGTCTACCGTGACCGTGGTGCCGCCGTAGCCGTAGGCCAGGTCCCGGGCCCCGACCGTGACCTGGTCGATGCCTGCCGGGATGGACAGCCCGCGCTGGGTGCGGGTGAACGGCTGCTCGTTGGCGTGATCGTGCAGCAGCGTGTGCGAGCCGAGCTCGTTGCCCTGCGGGTCCAGCACGCGCCAGCCGTCCGCGTATCGCGCGGGCGTGTCGTATGGCGACGAGATGGTCACGGCCACGTCGTAGCTGCGGTCACCCAGCGGTCGCAGCTCGACGGCAAGCACGTCGGGGTAGCGGCCTGCGACATCCGCGCTGGGCTCGGCCGGCGTCGGGAGTCCCAGGAACGGGAGTGAGCTGCAGCCGGCGACCAGGAGCGTGGCCAGCAGCGCGAGTGACGAACGGAGCAGGACGGACATGAGGCGCTCATCGTACGGTGTCAGGGCAAGTACGCCCACATCCCAGCGGAGGCACGAATGAGCGAGATCCCAGCCGGCGTGAAGGTCGAGTCCGTGTTCCTGGTCGAGGCGCGATACGCTCCCGACGCGGCCGAGAAGCGTCCGGCCGTGCGCGCCGAACACCTCGCCCGCATCGTCGAGCTAGAGCAGGAGGGGGTCGTGATCGAGGCTGGCGCCTACAGCGACGGGCTGACGTCGTCGATCCTGCTCGTCCGCGCCGACGATGCGGACGGCGCCCTGGCCATCGCCCTCGATGACGTCTACGCCCGGTCGGGCGTGTGGAACGACTTCAGCGCCCGTCCCTTCGGACGGGTCGTTGCGGAGTCGTCAGGCCGCCCGCTCGAGGGCCGGGGCGACGAGCGGGTAGGGCGATAGGCGACGGGACTGCGGCGCCCGACTCGGCACCGCCCGCATCCGGCTCTCGGCCGGCTTGCCGGGCACATCCCGCTTGGGGCCCTTGTCGGCGGCCATGGCGTCGGCCAGCTCGCTGAAGTACGGGTCGCCCGTCATGCGGCCGAGCAGGCGCAGCTGCCAGATGTGGACCTGGTGGTACTTGTAGTGGTTGGTGCGGCTGCGGAGGCCGTACAGGCTGACCCTGCCCTCTCGGCGGAAGGTTCCGCTGCGGTCGCGCATCGTGGTCAGCGCACCCTCGAGCAGCTGTCGCGCCTCGGGGGAGCGCGTGTGCTGCCAGTACTCGTAGAGGCCGATGAGCGAGTGCAGGTGGGCGTTGAGCACGTGGTCGGGTCGCCGGTTGGGGTAGTGCTCAAGCCACAGGTAGCCACCATCAGCCACATAGGCCACCCACGGCCGCTCGTGGCCAGCGGTACGCCGGCCCAGACGACGGTAGCTGCCGAAGATCCGCTCAGCGGCTTCGAGGTGGGATCCGTCGCCCGTTACCCGATGAAGGCGGACGAAGAAGGACAGCGCGAGGCCCTGTGACATGGCATTGAACCAGGGGGCGCGCAAGCCCTCGGGCGGGTAGTCGAACCAGAAGGGCAGCCACCAGGCATCGTCCCGCTCGATGGCCATGTCGCGCAGGTGCTCGGCCTGCACCAGCGCCTGCTCCAGCTGGCGGCGGTCACCGGTATCGCGGAAGGCATCGATGCGCTTCATGCCGTTGATGGCCACCGACCCGGGACGATAGTAGAGCCCGCCGTCGATCCAGCGGAAGAGCCCGATGTTCTGGTCGTCCACCGGCGGCGGCACCCGCAGCCGGGGCGGCGCGTCGCTCGTCCAGGGCAATCGATCGAAGGGCAGGTCCACGAGCTCGAAGTGGCGATGGTGGAAGGGGGCCGGCTCGTACGGCTCGGTCGCCACACCGCCGGCAGGAGCGATGAGCGACCCGAGGGTCGCGGCCATCAACGCCAGGGCCAACACTCGCGAGCGAGCGCGTCGAGACATGTGCCTATCTCCGGTCATGCAGCAGGGCATCGCATCCGAGGCGAGCCTAGCGCGACATCGCCGATCTCGCGAGCGGCCTGCCGCCCATCGCGTCCCGCCATCCGCACGACAGGGGAACGCGCCGAGGGCCAGGAGGAGGAAGAGTCAGCCCTCGGCGCGCCCCCACGGAGAGGGGGCGGCCGCAGCGCCTTGCGGCGCCAGAGAACGTGCCCGGCCGCGTGGTGCGCCTGCTGGTCGTGCGCTCCTTACCTGTATAGAGGCGCCTGCGCCGTGATCCGTTCCATCCGGGCGGACGGTGTCCCGGGCTTGGCGCAGGGCACGTCGGGTCAGGCCCTGCGCCGCAGCGTCATCCAGCTGAGCCCGAGGGAGATCGCGCACCACACCGCCAGCAGCAGGACGGGACCCGCGGTCAGACGGAAGGTATCGCTCGCGAGCGAGCCGCGGATGACCTCGGCCATGGCCTGCACCGGGAGCACCGAGTGGATCGTCTGCATCCACTCGGGCATGCGTTCGGCCGGATAGTTGACCGGGGAGAAGAGCAGCACCCCGAAGACCAGCACCTGCGAGAGGAGCATGGCCATCATCGGTGGCAGGACAGAGGCCATGGCGTAGCCGATGGCCGCGGCCGTGGTCACCACCAGCAGCACGGCGGGGATGATGAAGAGGCTGACCGAGAGAGCCAGGTCGAAGGCCCAGGCCCCGACGGCGACGGCGAACACGACGCCTGGCAGCACGACCGCCAGCCAGACGGTGAGATCAGCCATGAGATAGGCCATCCGGGGGACCGGCAGCGAGCGCATGTACTCCAGCGAGCCCTCCAGCTTGGACTGGGCGACGACCTGTGGCAGCACCACCACGCCCATGGTGATGAGGGTGATGGCCGGCGCGCCCGTGGCCAGGAAGAGAACCGTCATCTGGTCCAGCTCCGGGAAGAACATGGGATAGCCGACCACGATGCCGAAGGCGAACAGGCCCTGGACCACGACCGCCAGCGGCAGGAAGGTCTTGAGTCGATGAGCTTGCCATGTGACCAGCAACCAATAGCTACGCAGCGCGTGCATGGAGGACCTCCTCGGCCGACGCGACAGGCGACTCGGCCGGGGCGTCGACGGCTGTGGCGGAGACGAGTTCGACATAGACATCCTCGAGCGACGCCGGCGTGAGCGAGAACTCGCCCACCACCCGCTGCGATCGCAATGCCTGTGCCCATTCGATGGCCAGGGCGGCATCGGTGGCGTCGACGATGGCCTGGGCCCTCGTGCCATTGGGTGTGTAGCGCAGCACGAAGGATGCGGCCGCGGGAGCCGGCCGTCCGGGCTCGAGCGCGAGGTCGAGTCGGAGCTCCTGTTCCAGCCCCGACTTCAGCTGCGCCGGCGTACCCTCCGCGACCACACGCCCGGCGTCGAGGACGGCCAGCCGGTCGACGGCGCGTTCGGCCTCGACCACGTTGTGGGTCACGAGCAGCACAGTGCTGCCTTCATCCGCAAGCGCGCGAACGGCGCTCCACAGGAGTCGACGACGCACCGGGTCGACGTCGTTCGTGGGCTCGTCAAGGACGACGACGCGGCCGGGCACCACGGCCG
>JASFQX010000050.1:0-7579 GCA_050115215.1 Chloroflexota bacterium | reverse complement strand
CGCAGGCGCACGAGCAGCTCCAGCACCTGCGCCTGCACCGACACATCCAGCGACGAGGTCGGCTCATCGAGGATGAGCAGGCGCGGCTGGAGCGAGATCGCGCGCGCGATGGCCACGCGCTGGCACTGGCCCCCCGAGAGCTCGTGCGGCCGCCGATCCCGGAGGGCGGAGACCAGGCCGACCTCCTCGATCAGCCCGTCCACGGTCGAGCGCAACGCCGGCTTGCTCAGCTGCCGGTGGGCGCGCAGGGGCTCGGCGATGAGGTCGAAGACGCTCATCCGCGGATCCAGTGAGCCGACCGGGTCCTGGAACACGACCTGGACCTGCGGCCGCAGTCGGCGGAGCGCACCGCCACCGAGGTGGGTGATGTCGTTGCCGTCGAGCCGGATGCTCCCCCCGCTCGGCTCGATCAGTCGCAGGATGCAGCGGGCCAGCGTCGTCTTGCCCGAGCCGGACTCACCGACCAGCCCGAGCGCCTCGCCCTGGCCGACCTCGAGGTCGACGTCGGTGACGGCCCTCACCACGCCCACGCCCCGGTGGCCCCTGAGCTCGAACTGCTTGACCAGCCCCCGCACCTCCACCAGCGGCCGCCCGGTGTCGCTCATGACGTTCGCTCTCCGGCCACGTGGCAGGCCGCCCGGTGGTTCGCGGACAGCTCGCGCAGAAGCGGTCGCTCGGTCGCGCAGCGCTCGATCGCGAGCTGGCATCGGTCGCGGAAGGCGCAGCCTTCGACCGCGCCCGGGTCCGGTGGCACCGATCCGGGGATCGTGGCCAGCGTGGCCGCGTCCCGGTGCGCCCGGGGAACCGCCGCGATGAGGCCGCGCGTGTAGGGGTGCTGTGGGCGATCGAAGAGCGCGCGCGTCGGTGCCGTCTCGACCACGCGGCCGGCATAGAGGACGGCGACGCGGTTGCAGATCCGCCGGACCACGCCCAGGTCGTGGGTGATGAACAGCACGCTGAAGCCCATCTCGCGCTGCAGCTCCCGCAGCAACTCCAGGATCTGTGCGGCGATGGTCACGTCGAGCGCAGTGGTGGGCTCATCGGCGATCAGCAGGCGCGGCCGTGACATCAGGGCCAGCCCCAGCATGGCGCGTTGGAGCATGCCGCCCGAGAGCTGGTGTGGGTAGCTGCGCATGACCCGGTCGGGATCGGGCATCGAGCAGGAGGCCAGCACCTCATGGATGCGACGGTCCGCCTCCGCCCCCTTGAGCCGCTCGTGCTGGGCGAGGACATCACGCATCTGGGAGCCGATGGTGAAGACCGGGTTGAAGCTGCTGGTGGGGTTCTGGAAGACCATGGCCACATCGGTGCCGCGCAGCTCGCGCCAGCGCGCGTCGTCCAGCGCCAGCAGGTCCTGCCCCAGCAGGCGCAACTCGGTGGCCTCGACCTCCGCGGTCTCCGGTAGCAGGCCCAGGACGGACAGGCCCGTGACCGTCTTGCCGCAGCCGGTCTCGCCCACCACGCCCAGGATCTCGCCCTGTCCGACGTCGAGGTCGATGCCCGTGACGGCCGTGGTGCGGCGGCCCGGCGTGCGGAAGCGGATGCGCAGGTCGCGGATGCGCAGCACCGCCTCATCGGGAGCGAGGCCGGCGTGGGTCTCGTTCCGTGCCCCCATCAGTCTTCCTGCCTCGGGTCGAGCAGCCGCAGCAGCAGGTCACCGACCAGGTTGAAGGCGAGCACGGTGAAGAAGATGGCCAGGCCCGGGAAGGTCGAGATCCACCACTCGTCGAGGATGAACTGGCGCCCCTCCGCCACCATCAGGCCCCAGTCCGGCGCCGGAGGCCGGGCGCCCAGGCCGATGAAGGCGAGACCGCCGGCCGCGAGGATGACCGTGCCGATGTCGATGGTGGCCTGCACCACGATCGGCCCCACCGAGTTGGGCACGATGTGACGGAAGACGATGGCACTGTCGCGGATGCCCATGGCGCGGGCGGCATCGACGAACGGCCACTCGCGCAGGGAGACGGCCAGCCCTCGCGCGATGCGCGTGTACCAGGGCCACCACGAGATGACCAGCGCCAGGGTCGCGTTCTGCAGGCCCGGCCCCAGGGCGGCCACGATGGCCATGGCCAGCAGCAGCGGCGGGAAGGCCAGGAAGAGGTCGGTGATGCGCATGATGACGCCGTCGACCCGCCCCCGGCGGTAGCCCGCGATCGCGCCCAGCGGCACGCCGATGAGGATGGCCAGGCCGACCACGATGAGCGACACCTGCACCGCGATGCGGGCGCCCAGGATGACGCGGCTGAGCATGTCGCGACCCAGCCAGTCGGTGCCGAAGGGGTACTCGCGGCTGGGTGGCAAGAGGCGCGCGTCCATGTCGATGGTGCCCGAACCCGGTCCCGGGTCGGGTGCCAGCCACGGTCCCAGGACCGCGCACACGAGCACGATGGCGATGACGACCAGCCCGAACAGCGCCAGCCAGTCCCGACGGATGGCGCGTACCGCCCGTCGGAGCAGGCCCGGTCGTTCGTCGACCGCGGTCGGCAGCTGGGTATAGGTCGCGGCCATCAGCCGAGCCGGATGCGAGGATCGACCCAGGCCTGGGCGAGGTCGACGAGGAGGTTGATGAGCACGTAGGCGGCGGCGCCGACGAGCGCGATGCCCATGATGGCCGGGTAGTCGGTGGCCAGGATGGCGTCGACCGTGAACGTGCCCAGGCCCGGCCAGTTGAAGATGAACTCGACGTAGAACGTACCGGTGATGAGATAGGCCAGCGTCAGGCCCAGCACGGTCAGCAGCGGGACCAGCGCGTTGCGCAGCGCCAGCCGGCCCACGATGAGGCGCTCCCGCAGGCCGAAGGCACGAGCCGTGCGCACGAAGTCTCTGTTCAGCGTCTCCAGCATGGAGGAGCGGGTCATGCGCGAGATGAGCCCGATGGGGTAGGCCGCCAGGGTGATCGCCGGCAGGACCAGGTGCCAGGTCACGTCCGCGAGGGCCGTCCAGTTGGCCGTGACCAGCGCGTCGATGACGTAGAGCCCGGTGACCTCCGTGATGGGGCTGGTGAACCGAAGGTCGGAGTCCACGCGACCGGCCAGGGGCAGCAGGTCGAGCTGGCGGAAGAACAGCATCTGCAGCAGCACGCCCAGGAAGAAGGCGGGGATGGAGACGCCGATGATGGAGACGATGCGCACGCCCATGTCCACGGGCCGCCCGTGCCAGCGTGCCGAGAGCATGCCCAGCACCAGCCCGATGGGCAGGGCGATGAGCAGGGAGGCGGCGATGAGCTCGAGCGAGGCCGGGACGCGGCCCAGGATCGAGTCGAGCACCGGCTGCTTGGTGGTCAGCGAGGTGCCCCAGTCGCCGCTGAGCATGTCGCGCATGTAGACCAGGTACTGGACATGCAGCGGCTCGCTCAGCCCCAGCTGCTCACGCACGCGCTCGAGGGCCTCCAGCGTCGCGCGCGGCCCCAGGTAGACCGCAGCCACGTCGCCCGGCAGCAGGCGGGCCAGCGCGAAGGTGATGACCGAGACGCCGGCCAGCACCACCGCCGATGAGGCCAGACGGCGCAGCAGGAACCTGGTCACGGGCGAGGCATCCTCGTGTCGAGAGGAATGGAAAGGCGCGCGGGCAGCTCAGGGCCGCCCGCGCGCCTTCGTGCGCTGGGGCCTAGGCGGCGGCGGTGATGTCGTAGAAGAAGACCTGCGTGAAGGGGTAGTTGAGGTTGTACTCGAACCCTTCCACGGCATCGCTGGTGGTGGTGACCGCGTTGGTGTCGATGAAGAAGATGGCGGGCGACTCCTCGACCAGGATGTTCATCGCCTCCAGGTACGTGGCCTGGGCCGCCTCGCGGTCGGTGCCGGTGAGGGCGATGGCCTCATCGAGCAGCGCGTCGAACTCCTCGTTCTGCCAGTAGCTGAGGTTGAAGAAGGGCTCCTCGCTGCTCTTGAACATCGACTGCAGGTTGTCCGAGCCGGCGTCGCTGTAGGTGGGCCACCACAGCAGCAGGAACATGTCCTGCCGACCTTCCGGATCGCCCTTGCCCCGATCCCACTGGGCGCCGAACGGGGCCATCGGCGTGAGCGTCACGTCGACGCCCAGCTCAGCGTAGGACGCCTGCAGCAGCGGGGCATAGGCCGCGTGGATGGGGTTGTCGGCGAAGTAGGTGATCTCCAGCGGGAAGCCGTCGACGCCGGCCTCCGCCATCAGCTCCTTGGCCTTCTCGAGGTCGTAGCTGTACTGGGGGATCTCCTCGGAATAGGGGAAGACGCCGGGTGGCACGGTCGCGCGGTCCTGGACCGCGTTGCCGCCCGCTGCGACCTGGATGATGTCCTCGTAGGGCGTGGCATAGGCCAGCGCCTGGCGGACGCGCACGTCGTCGAGCGGCGGCCGCTGGGTGTTGAGGAAGCCCACGTAGTTGAACAGGGCAGGGTCGCTGTGGAGCGTGAACTGCTCCATGGCGGCCATCTCGTCCGAGCTCTCCGGTGGCAGGCGATTGGCGATGTCGATTTCCCCGCCCTCGAGCGCCTGCTGCTGGTTGACCGGATCGAGGATGGAGACCAGCACCTTCTCGAAGTGCGCCTCGTCCCAGCCCTGGCGGTACTCGGGGAACTGCGTCAGCAGCACCTCGGTGCCTGGGGTCCACGACTCCAGCATGTAGGGGCCCGTGCCGAAGCTCTGGCCGTTCGCACCGGCGGTCTGGAAGAACTCGGGATCGTCCGCGACGGCTTCGAGGGCGGCCGGGCTCACCATCCAGGCGGAGTAGGTGGAGGCCGCGACGAGATCGAGCGCCGCAGGCGTGGAGAGGTTGATGTCGATGGTGTACTCGTCGACTACGTCGACCGATTCCACCGGCCACCAGATCCAGGAGGCGCCGGCGCCCGCGTTCTTGTTGGCCTCGATCGAGGCCTTGGCGGCTTCCGCGTTGAACGGCTCACCGTCGTGGAAGGTCACGCCTTCCTGAAGCTTGAAGGTCCACGTCAGGCCGTCCTCGCTGACGGACCATTCCGTCGCCAGGCCAGGCTCGAACGGATCCTCGGCACCGAGCGGCGTGGCATAGACCAGGGGCTCATAGATGTTGGCCATGTACTGGGCTTCGGTCGAGAACGACTGGAGCGGATCCCAGGTCGTGATCTCGGCGGTGTGCCCGACCTTGAGGACGTCGACCTCGTCCTGGGCCAGGACCGTCGTGGACGCGCCGACCGCCGTCAAGCTCATGGCGGCAGCCACCGCGACGGCACGCTGCACGCGCCGTAGCTGCGGGATGGTACGTGGCATTCGTTCCTCCTCGTTCGCCCGGGCACGGCCGGCCGGTCCGGTTCCCGCGCCGTTGATGGCGGGCAGTGTTGCCCTCCCGGCCCATTCCGTCCAATACTTGCTGCGTTGGCAAACCATACCTGAGAGGCATGGGTGGAGCTGAGGCACCTGCGCTACTTCCTGGCCGTCGCGGACGGCGGCTCGATCACGCGCGGGGCCGCGGCCGTGCGCATCGCACAGCCGTCGCTGTCGCGTCAGCTGCGCCAGCTGGAGGAGGAGGTGGGGGAGGTGCTCCTCGACCGGAGCAGCGGCCGGTCGCGGCTGACCGCGGCCGGTGAGGCCTTCCTGCCACTGGCGCGTGATCTCGTGGGCCGTGCCGACCGGGCCGAGGCGCTGATGCAGGGGCTCCACGAGCCGGCCGGCCTGACCCTGCGCATCGTGGCCCCCGAGACGACCGTGGCCGACGTCATCGCGCCCTTCCTCGCGCGTCTGCCCAGGGACGCGCCCATGATCGACGTGCGGGAGGCCCTGCCGGCCCAGGTCCACGCGGACGTCATGGCCGGGGCCGCGGACGTGGGCACCTCGTCCGTGCCGCCACCCCGTCACCTCGCCAGCCGGCTGATCGTGCACTTCCCCATCTGGGCCTACGTGCCGGCGGGCCACCGCTGGCAGCGGCGTCGCGCCATCTCGGTCCGCGAGCTGGCCCGCGAGCGCCTGCTGGTGCCCGGTCCCGAGTATGGCGCCCGGCGGCAGCTGGACGCGGCCATGTCCGAGGCCGGCGTGTCCTGTGACATCGCGGCCGAGACGACGGTGCCGCAGGTGGCGCAGGCGCTCGCTGCGGCAGGGCGCGGGGTGGCGGTCGTCTCGGACGATCCGCGCTACGGCCTCCACGGTGTCCGCATCCGTCCGGACGGTGGCCCGCGGGAGCTGCGCGTGCCGCTCTACGGCGTCTGGGATGGCAGCCACTACGCCGCGGCCGCGATCGAGACGCTCGTGTCCGGCATCACGGCCTACGCCCAGGCGCGATACCAGGCCCGCCGCGAATGACGCTTCTGCGCCCGGGGCGTTCCGGTCGCGGCAGGCGCGGCGCCACGGTCCCGTCGGTCGTCGGCTGATCGATCCGTCGTCGTGCGCGGAGGGTCAGTCGTCGTGCGCGGAGGGTCAGCCGTCCTGCTCGCGCTCGCCGGCCTCCTCGAGGACGGCGATGGTCTCGGCGTCGAGCTCGCCGCGCTCGAACGCCTGCACGCGATCCCGCACGCGCATGACCATGGCCACGGCCGGGGCCGAGAGGGTCGCGCCCAGGATGCCGAAGAGGACCGAGCCCACGATGGTCGAGCCGAAGCCCACGATGGGGTGCAGGTCGAGGGCGTTGCGCTCGAGCTGGCGCTGGACGATGGGCTGGACCACGTTCTGGGCGATGAGGATCACCACCAGCATGATCAGCGCGGGCACGATGCCGCCCGAGCCGAAGGCGATGAGCAGGGCGAAGACCGAGGACACGAGGGCCCCCAGGTAGGGCACGTACGAGGTCACGAAGGTGATGAGCGCGATGGTGAAGGCGAGCGGCACGCCCAGCAGCAGGGCCGTCACCCAGACCATCAGGGCCACCGGCAGGCTCGACAGCGTCAGCACGTAGAAGTAGTCGCGGAACGAGCGGGTGGCATCGGCCACGATGCCTTCGCCCAGGTCCTGCGGCACGCCCAGGTTCGAGCCGACCCAGCTGGCGAGGGTGTCCCACTCGGCCAGCACGAAGTAGAGGATGAAGAGGGCGATGAAGGTGCTGACGAGGAAGCTGCTGATGCCGGAGAAGGCGCTGGGCACGTAGGACAGCAGCCCGGGCAGGACCTCGTCCACGAAGCTCGAGATCTGGTCGCGCACATCGTCCACGAGCGTGACCGTGATGCCCTGCTCGGCGAGCCAGTTGCGCCCGAGGTCGATGGCGGCCTGCGTCTGGTCGAGGATCTCAGGGCCCTGGTCGATGATGCCCACGACCACCACGCCGATGACGAAGACGGCCAGCACGCCGATCCCCAGCAGCACCAGGATCGAAGCCAGCTGTCGCGGCATCACCCGCGCCAGCGCGGACGCCACCGGCTCGAAGACCATGCCCAGCACCACCGCCACGATGAGCGGCAGGATGAAGCTGCTGAAGGTGCTGAAGCCGGTGTAGAGCAGGACCGCCAGGGCCAGGATGCCCACGATGGCCCAGGCGCGGATGCCCGCAGCGCGGAGCTGCCGGTCGCGCTCGGCGTCGAACAGCACCGACCGGCGTCGCGGCTGGCTCACCTGGCTACTCCCGTGACGAGGTCGGGCCCATGTTGACGGACTCCGCCTCCGGCTGCGCCGTGGGGATGCGATAGAGGAAGACCACCAGGATGGCGCCGAT
>JASFQX010000049.1:0-7752 GCA_050115215.1 Chloroflexota bacterium | reverse complement strand
CGTCACGACGAAAGTATGGGTCAGCGGGCTTCTGAGTGTGGCGACCGCGGACTATGCTTCACCGGTATGGCGTTCTTGGGCCGAGAGCGGGAACTGGCCCAGCTGGCCGAAGCCGTGCGGCGAGTCGCGGAGGGGCGGCTTGGGCGTGTTGTGCTCACCGGGCCGGCCGGTATCGGCTGCACGCGACTGCTTGACGAGCTGACGACGCGCATGTCGCCGGTCCCGGGTGTGACCACCTGCCATGGACGGGCGTATCAGCCAGCGCAGGCCATGCCCTACCAGGCCGTCTCCGACGCGCTTTCCCGGACGCTGGGTCGCATCCCTGATGAAGCCCTGGGGACCGTGCTCGGTCCAGCCGCGCACGATGTGAGCATCCTCGTCCCCAGCCTGATCGGTCGCCTCGATCGCCTGGGCATCGGCCGCGACCCGCCTGCGCTCATCGCACCCGATCAGCTTGGACGCCGCGTTCTCGAGTCGATCTTGGGCACGCTCGAGCGGCTGGCCGGCGAGGGCGTGCTGCTCTTGATCCTGGAAGACGTCCACTTCGCTGATCCCGCGACCTGCGCCCTCGTCGAATCGCTCCATCGCATGGGCCGCAAGCTGCCCGTGTGCCTGGTCATCAGCTACCAGCCCGATGAGGTCCACCGGCGCCATCCCATGCGCGAGCTGGCCGAGCAGCTGCTGCGCGACCCCGGCGTCGAGCGGATGGAGCTGGGTCCGCTCAGCTCGGAGGAGATCGAGCGACTGGTCACCGACAAGCTCGGCCAGCGCCCCCCGGCCAATGTCCTCACGGCCATCGACGAGGGCGCCCGCGGCAACCCGCTCTTCGCCCTTCGGCTGGCGGAGAGCGTGGACGTGCTCGAGGGCATCCGACTCTCTGACACCTTCGATCAGCTCTGCGGCGCCCGTCTCGAGGCGATGAACCGCGATGCCGCACGGGTCGTGCGCGTCCTGTCCATCGCCCGTGGGCCGCTGCGCCGCCGGCTGGTGCTGGATCTCGAGCCACCGGGCGGCCGGCTCACCAACCGCGCCATGGACGATGCCATCGAGAGCGGGTTCGTGGTGGAGATGGGCGAACGCATCGCCATCTCGCACGTTCTCTGTGCCGAGTCCATCGAAGCACTCGAGCTGACCCTCGAACGGCAGGCCATCGCCGCCGCCCTCGCCGAACGACTGACCGCCGCCCCCGCGCTCGCCGCCTGGTTCTGGTCCATGGCCGCCCGACCACGGGAGGCTCGGGACGCCCACATCCAGGCGGCGACGGCTGCCATGCAGCTGGATCCAGGCGAATCGGTGCTGCGGCACTTCGAGGCTGCGCTCGAGCTTCCCTGGGAGGGTGACGTCACGCCCGAGATGCGGGCAAGCGTGCTCGCCGGAGCCGCCGGCGCCTCGGCCTCGGCTGGTCACTTCCGCCACGCGGTGGCGCTGCAGCGCCAGGCCATCGACCGTCGTGCGGCCCGTGAAGCCTCCAGCACCCGCGGTGCACGCGACGAAGCCACGCGCGCGGTGCTGGGCGAGATGTATGCCGATCTCGGCCGCTACCAGTGGGCGGCCGGCGAGCTGGAAGGCGCGCTCGACTCGATGGATCGGGCGCTCGGCATCATGCCGGCCTCGCCCAGCCGGATGCGCGCCCGGGCACTCGCGGCGCTGGCGCAGCACCTCATGATCGCCGGCCGCTTCGAGGAGAGCGCCCAGTACGCGGAGCAGGCCCGGACCACGGCCATGGCTGCGTCCGCGCCCGACGAGGATGCCATCGCCGAGTACGGCCACGCGACCTGCACGCTGGGCGTCGACGCCGGCTATCTGGGTGACCTCGAACGTGGGCTGGACCTGCTCAAGGAGGCGTCCGACATCGCCCGCCGGGCCGGGCGCCTCGACGACCTCATGCGCGCCGCGGCCAACCTCACGACGCTGCTCGACCTGGACTCGCGCCGGGAGGAAGCGTTGGAGGTGACCCACGCGTTCCTCGACGACGCGGCCGCCGGTGGCCTCGCCGCCTCCTACGGTGCCTTCCTGCACGGTAACGCGGCCGACACCCTCTATCACCTCGGCCGCTGGGCCGAGGCCGAGGCCGAGTGCCGCACCGCCATGGACTGGCGCATGAGTGCGCTCGAGGCCGCCTGGTGGCCGCCGCTGGTGCTTGGGCTGCTCCTGACCGAGCTGAGGGCGGATGCAGAGGCGGCCAGCCAGGTGGGTCAGGCTGTGCTCGGCCTGGAGACCGTGCCTGCTGGACAGTGGACCGGACACATGCTGCGGGCCACCATCAGCCTCGCGCTCTGGACAGGCGATCCGGAGGGTGCCCTGTCGGTGGCGGAGCGTGAGTGGCCTCGAGCGCTCGAGACAGAGGAGCTGACGATCATCTCGTGGGCCGCCGCGACCTGCCTCGAGGCCGCCGCCGCCGCCGCAGATCACGGCCGTGACACGAGTGATGCTGGCCTCATCGCCCGGGCCCGCGCCCTCGCGGAGCTGGTGATCCCGGAGGCACAGGCGGAGATCGACCGTTCCCCGTTCGGCCCCAAGCTGGGCGCGCGCATCGAAGCCCAGCTGTCGCTGCGGACGGCACGCGCCCATGCCGAGCGCATCCGCGACCGAGCCGATCCCGACACCTGGGCCGAGCTGGCCGTTGCCTGGCGCGATCGGCCGATGCCCTACCTGCAGGCCAAGGCCCGCTGGTGGCAGGCGTTGGCCATCCTGGCGGCGGCTTCGGAGAAGGAGCGCGAGGCGGCGCGGCTGGCGGCGCAGGAGCCGCTGGCCGAGGCCTTCACCTTGGCGCGCGAGCTGGGAGCCCTGCCGTTGCAGCGGGCGCTCGCGGACCTCAGCAAGCGCGCCCGCATCCCGCTCCCCGAGGCTGTCGAAGTCAGGCGCGAGATGGTAGCCGTCGGCCCCGGCGAGCGTGGCGCTGAGCCCGTGGCGGTGGGTCCCGGGGCAGGGGCCACCACCAGCCCCGACATCGCTCGTGCCATCGATGAGCAGGTGATCGCCGCGCTACGGCAGCATCCGGCTGATACGTACGGGCTCAGCCCGCGCGAGCGCGAGGTGCTCGACATCCTCGCCGAGGGGCGCACCGACCGGGACATCGCGGCTCGGCTCTTCATCAGTGAGCGCACGGTCCATGTCCACGTCCGGCGCATCCTGGCCAAGCTCGGCGTGTCCAGCCGCACGGAGGCGGCGGGCGTCGCCATCCGAAAGGGCCTCGTGCCCACCGGCAATCAGGCCGGTGCCGAACCGAAGCGGAGCGATTGACGTAGCATCGACGCCATGAAGACATCGTTCCCACGGGCCATCGTGGCCCTCTTCGCGCTGGCCTTCGTGATCGTCGCCTGCGCCAGCGAGACGGGTACCCAATGGACGTTCGCTCCGATCACCGCCTCGGACAGCGAGGATGCCGAGGTTGCTGCGACTGCCGAAGCCCCGGCCGAGGAGCCTGCCGAAGCCCCCGCCGAGGAGCCTGCCGAAGCCCCGGCCGAGGAGCCTGCCGAAGCCCCCGCCGAGGAGCCTGCCGAAGCCCCCGCCGAGGAGCCTGCCGAAGCCCCCGCCGAGGAGCCTGCTGCGCCGGTTGCCGGAGAGGCGCGGGTCATCGAGCTCGAGGCAGACGGAGCCATCCGCTTCCTGCAGAACGGAGAACAGATCAGGGCCCTCGACGTGACACCGGGCGAGACCGTGCTGTTCCGGATCGACAACACCGCCGGCTTCCCGCACAACTTCTACATCGGCAGTGACGAGGAGCTGCAGGTCATGGGCGGCACCACCGATATCGGGATCCCCGACTGGAACCTCGGCGTGCAGGAGCTCGAGTGGGTCGTGCCCGACGACGTCAGCAACATCCGCTTTGCCTGCACCGTGCCGGGCCACTACTACACCATGCAAGGGGACTTCGTGGTCACCCCATAGCACTCCGGTCGTGCGAACCGAACGCCCCAGGAATCAGGGCGCCCCGGCGGGCCTGGCCCACCGGGGCGTCGTCGTGCTGGCGAGAAGGGCTAGCTCTGCTCGGCTGCGTCGGCCGACTTCTGCGCGTCCAGGGCCGCCTGGATCTCCTTCTCGGCGTCCTCGGAGAGCGAGGTCCGCAGGAGCTCGCCACCGAGCGGCTTGAGCGCCGCAAGCGCCTTGTCCGGTGTGGCCTTGGAGACGAAGACGACCAGAGCGGCCTTGCCCGGCTGCAGCACGTCGGCGGCCCGCTTGCGGAAGTCGTCCTTCACGCCCCAGCCGCTGATGGTGCCCATCAGGCCGCCCATGAGGCCGCCGATGACGAGGCCCGCGACAGGCACCAGGAAGATGAGGCCGAACAGCATGCCCCAGAAACCGCCCATCGCAGCGCCGGCGCTGGTTGCGCCGGTCTTGGTGACCATCTCGACCTTGCCTTCCTCGGTCTTCTTGACCACGGCTGCCCCGGCGGTCTGCATGATGAGGTCCTTTTCCAGGGCCTGGACCGTGTCGAGCGCCTTGTTGGCGGTCTCGACATCGTCGTAGCCGATGACCAGTAGTTCTGCCATTCGTACTCCTAGGTGATGAGGTGGGGATTGGCGTTGGGCACGATACCCTGGCGTGCCCCATCGATGGGGCGCCGGGTCCGGCTTTAGACTGCCGGGTCATGGGAACGGCAGAGCCGCGGCGCCACGGGGCGCGTCCCGCGGCGCGTTCGATGGGCGACGACGGGCTGGTAGGGGCCCTGACCGGGCCAGGCTGTCCGATGTGCGCACACGTGGCCCGGATCGCGCCGCAGTACCTTGACTCGCTGCTCTACCAGCACACGACCGATCGCGCCTACCGTGATCGCTTCATCAGGGGCGGCGGCTTCTGTGGCCGTCATGTGCGAGCTGCCATGACCGCCGACAAGGCCGGCAACGGTGACGGCGTGGGCGGTGGCATCTTCCTGCGCTCGCAGCTCGGAGCACGCCGCCGGGCACTCGAGGCAGCGGGCGGCTTCCGGGCCTCGCGTCGGATCCGCGAGGCCACGCGTCCGGCCTGGGACTGCCCCGTCTGCGAGAACGAGCTGACGTTGGCAGCCGCAGCGGCCATGCGCCTGGTCGAGCTCAGCCAGGCTGACCCGATCTGGCGCCAGTGGGTCACGACCGCGCCATGGTGCCTGGCGCACCTGGGCGACCTGCTCGCGGCAGCCGTCGAGACCGGGCGGGGGACACTTCGGGACCTGCGCGAGCGACAGCTGGCGCAGATGGCGGAGCTGGAGGCGCGCCTCGAGGCGCTCGCTCACGACTCCAGCCACGACCGGCGCCAGAGACTGACACCGGAGGTGCGGTCTTCGGTCCAGGAAGCTGCTGACATCCTCGCCGGGGCCAGCGGTCCGCCCCTCGAACGGTAGCCCCGGGCTCAGCCGATGGGGAGGTCCGCCTTGAGCTCGGCGAGCGTGGGGTAGATGACGTCGGCACCGGCCTCGCCCAGGGCCTCCTCGGGCGTGGCTCCGGTGAGCACCGCGATGGCGCGCATGCCGGCTGCCTTCGAGGCGACCATGTCCCAGCGCGAGTCCCCTACGTACCAGGTTTCGCTCGGCTCCACCGCCAGCAGGTGCGCCGCCTTCAGCAGCAGGTCCGGCGCCGGCTTGGCGTGCTCCACGTCCGCGCCATCGCAGATGAGGGGCATCGATCGCAGCCCCAGCGACGCCACTGACGCGTGGGCGTCGTCGGGCAGGCTGGAGGTGGCCACGGCCCACGGCAGGCCGCGATCGGTCAGGGTTTCGAGCAGTTCACGCGCCGCCGGCAGGGCGCGCGGGTCGGCATTGAGCACGCGGAACTCGGCCCCGGCCTGGCGGTCGATCTCGGCATCCTCACCGGGCTCCAGCGCGACGCCGTAGTGCTCCGCGGTCATGCGCGCAAGGTACTTGCCATCGGAGCCCATCAGCGGCGCGAGGAACGCCGGGTCGGGCACGATACCGAATCTGGGGAAGACCGCCATCCACGCTTCGACACGCGTGCCGACGGTATCCACGAGGGTGCCGTCGAGGTCGAAGACGATGGCCTGCGGGACGCGAGGAGACGTCATCGGACCAGGTGGGAGTGCATGGGCCCAGCCTACGACGAGGCCCCAGCCTGCGACGAGCGGGCGGCCTCGAGCTGCCCGGCCAGCTCCGCCGGCTCGGTCGTGGGACGGCGGCAGGCAAAGTCCCGACAGAGGTAGGCCGTGGCGGCCCCGTCGATGGCGGTGCGGCCGTGGAGCAGCGGAACGGCACTGGCCTCCGGGTCGGCTGCCACCGCCACGACCCGGTTCGGACGGAACCCGGTCCGGGCGACCGCCAGCAGGGCCCGCGTGTCCTCGGCCTCGGGCTCGCCCACGATGGCGATCTCGTCGATGGATCCGCTGGCCAGCTCGAAGGCGGTGAGCCAGTTGGCGAAGCCGGTCGGGTGCTGGGCGGCGATGGCGACCATCGGCGCCAGCGCGCGCTCGGCCGCCTCCCGATAGCGCGACTCGGCGGTGAATGCAGCCAGGCGGAGCAGGACCAGCGTGGCCATCGAGGCGCCGGACGGGAGGGCGTTGTCCTGCAGGCTTCGCGGTCGGGCCAGGAGCGTCTCGGCATCGTCGGCCGTGTCGAAGAAGCCGCCGTCAGGAGCCTCGAAGTGCTCGAGGACGGAATCGGCCAGCTCACGCGCGGCCACGAAGAAGCGCTCCTCGAACGTGGTCTCGTAGAGCGTGAGCAGCCCCTCGGCCAGGTGGGCGTAGTCCTCCAGCGTGCCCGCATGCTGGGCCTTGCCGTCCTTCCACGAGCGCAGCATCCGCCGCGTCACGGCCGGGCCATCCCGTGTTCGGCGGCGAGCGCGGCGAAGCGGGCTTGCGCGTCGGCATAGAGCTGCACGTCGGAGCGGTTGAGCTCGCGGATGGCCGACCGGACCGCAGGGTCGATCTGGTAGCGCTCACCTTCGCGCTCCACGTTGACGTGCCGTGGTTTGGTCTTCACCTCGAGCGACGGCGCGAAGATGCGCCGAAACAGCTCCAGCGAGTCGTCATAGCGCTCGGTCAGGCCCGCGAAGTCGAGTCGCTCCACCGGGACCTCGCCGAGCAGCCTGGCCTGGACGTCGCGCATCTCCGGCAGGGCCGCGAACGCTTGCAGCGACAGGTCCTCGTCGATGAGTCGCCGACAGGTGGGATGCTCAAGGTCCGGGCTGCGCTTCCAGTAGTGGTAGTGCGAGGCCAGGCGCTCGACCGGGTCGCGGAACCAGGCCACGTAGCGCGCGTCGGGGTAGCGTCGCCAGTACTTGGTGGCGATGAAGTGGCCGTGGACCACGCGCGTGCCCGGCTCGAGCCTGGGGCGGCTGGTCGCGAGTCGGAACCGCTGCCGCACCGTGCCCGGGGCCAGCGGCCGATCGGCGTAGTCGCGCTGGAAGTGGCCCTCGGCGTAGGCCTCGAGGATCGACCGGAAGCTGCCGCCGCCGGTCTTGGGGATGTGGATCGAGACCATCAGCCCATCGGGCCCGCTCATGCGTCCGGCTCCGAGCCGGGGTCATGCTGGGATCCGGGCTCCGACCCGGCCCCCGCCTCCGATTCGGCCTCCGGCTGGACCTCCGCCTCTGGCTCGGCCGTGGCGGGCTCGCCACCGTCGGGCGCGGTCATCTCGGCCAGGATGAAGTCGGCGGCCTCAGTGGCGATGCGCACGAACGACGCGTCGTCCAGGATCCCGCCGACGTCGGCGAAGGCACCGATCATCAGCCCGTTCCAGGAGGCCAGCACCTTGTCGTCGCGTCCCGGCTGTGCCCGCCGGTCGCGCACACGTAGCAGGTCGGTCCGAGCCTGGGCCAGGGATTC
>JASFQX010000048.1:0-7963 GCA_050115215.1 Chloroflexota bacterium | reverse complement strand
CGTCGCCGCCTCCAGCGGGTCGCTCCGCAAGCGCGTGGGGCCGGGCTCCAGGTCGGCGATGGCGTCGGCGACGAACCTGAGCAGTCGCGCTGGCTCCATCGGCCGGCCGGCCATCCGCAGGCACGCCGCGGTGCCGGCGGCGATGGCGACGGCTCCGGCCACGCCGACCGGATGGCCATGCGTGGGCAGGGCCGAGAGGATCGCTTCGCGCACGAGCATCCCGGTGTCCGCTGCGAACGCCCACACCAGGCCGACGGGGGCAGCGCGCATCGCGGCGCCGTTGCCGGCAGAGTCGACCGCGGGCCCGGCCTCCCACCACGGTCGGCCCGCCTCGAGGATCTCCACGGCCTGCGTGGTGGCGTGGCCCTTGCCGCGCCCGTGCGGGAGCCAGGCGCGTAGCCGTTCGCCGAGGCGCGCGGGGTCGACGCGTCCGTCCGACTCGAGGATGGTGCGCGCGACCTCGATCGTCAGCTGGGTGTCGTCGGTCCAGGTGCCGATCGGGCCCGAGGTCCAGCCACGCCACGGTCGAAACTCGGTCAGCCCGCCCGGGCCCCAGCGCTCGTGGATCGTCTCCCACGAGCGCGCCTCGTTCGGCCGGCCCAGCGCATCGCCGACGGCGCCCCAGAGCAGGGAGCCACGGAACCGGTCCCTGGTCGAATCGGACTCTGCGGGAGGCGGTGCCGCCACGGGCCACGGCGGGCTGGCAGCCGGGTAGCGCGCCACGACGGCCGCCGCTTCCGGTGTTATCGGTCCTTCCACCAGCCAACGATAGCGGAGGCGTCGCGCGGAGGACGCAGGCCGGGATCGCCGGCCCGAGCGGCATGGTCCCGAGGTCCGGGGTCAGACCTGGCCGAAGTGCGTGGGGGCCGCAACGAAGCACCCGCCCTAGGCTGACCACACACGCTCACGCGGCCGGGTGATCACGGCGCCCGCCAGCACCGGCAATCGCAACGGAGTCACGTCATGGCGGAACGCCTGCTCTGCCTGTTCAAGTCGAGTCGTCGATCGGAGTACACGCAGGAGAACCTGCGCATCCTCTCGGGCGCCGTCGACGACGAGGTGACGGTGGCCTACAAGCAGCGGTGGCAGAGCGAAGACGTCCGCGATCGGGCGCCGGAGACCGGTGACCCGGTGCTCATCGTGCTCGCCGATCCTCCGTACGCGAAGAGCCACCCCATCCGGCGAGCCGAGGTGATGGGCGTCACCTCGGTCGACGACACGCTCCGATTGCGGCTCCGGCTTGGCCTGCGGGTCGTGGTCGATGGCAACCGCTGGAGGAAGCTCGCCCAGGCGGGGGAGAACCCGCTCACGGGCGCGTTCGCGGTGCGGGTCCCGCTCAGCGACGGCGTGATCGAGGAGCTGACCGACCCCGAGCAGGAGCTGCGTGCATGGAAGCGGCAGATCGACGCGGTCTCGCACGGGGACGGATACGGCCGTGTCGCGTTCCTGCGGGTCGGCCGCGTCTCCGAGGTCGGCGGCGACCCCCTCGTCGGGCCGTACCGGCTGGTGAGCCGACGCACGTACCAGGTGGACGTGTTGGCCTACAACCCTCACCTGGACCCCGACACGCTCGCCGCCCTCCGGCTGGTGGCGTTCCCCGAACCGTCGAAGGTCGAGGTCGCCATGGACTCGCTGCCGATCCCGGCCGACGGACCCGTCGAGCTCATGCTCGTGCCGCAGGACGAAGGTCCGGCCTCGCTCGAGTTCAGCGTGTCGAGGGGTGCCGAGTTCTGGTTCGGCCTGGAGCTGGGCTGGTCGACGGTGCCCGCAGCCCTTCCCGAGCCGACCCCGGTCGCTGAGCCGAGGCCGACCGTGGCCGCGTCCGTGCCTGTCCCCGACGCCGGACCCGAGGCGCCCGTCTCATCACCGGTCGCGCGCCACGACACGGTCTCCTCGCACCTGCTGCGCGCATACATGCTGCTGCGCGTGCCTGAGCCGGTCGACGCCGACACGCGCCTGCGGGTCCTCGATGAGCTGCTGCGGACCTCGCCAGGTCACGAGCGACTGCTCGAGCAGCGTGGGATCGCCATGCACGAGCTGGGCCGATGGCAGGAGGCCAGCGAGCAGCTCGACGGGCTCACCTCGGGCGTCCTGAGCGCGGAAGGACGGACGATGCTCGTTGCGAGCTGGTTCAGGCAGGGCAGGCTGCCCGATCCGCTCGACCGCATCGCGGTGGCCGACTATGCCCGCGATGAGTGGTTCGAGATGCTGCTGACGGCTTCGCGGAACCTGACCACCGATGAACAGGTCAAGGTCGCGAGCCTGCTGGCGCAAAGCGTCCTCACGGAGGACCGGGCGAGTCGGTGGGTCTCCCCGCTCGCCATGGATCGCGAGCTCCCTCGACGCGATCGGCTGGACCTGCTCGACATCTGGCAACACGCTGATCCAGCCGCCGCGGCCGCGGGGGTGCAGCAGCTCGTGGAGGCGGGGGACATCGAGCTGGGGGACCCGCAGTTCGCCGCCATCGCGCTCGATCTCGCCGTCGAGGCTCACCGCATGAAGCTGGCGCGACTGGCAGCCTTCGCCATCCTCGCGCATCACGCCGACCGCGAAGACCTCGACGGGCTCGAGCAGCTCCTCGACATCGTGCTCAATCGCCTCGACCGCCAGGCTCGTCGAGAGATCGGCGAGGAGGTCGTCATGGCCATCGCCGACGTGGCGGACGACGGGGCCGACATCGACGGCGCGCTCCAGGCGGCGGCAGAGCTCATCGAGGATCAGCGCCAGCGCGGCGATCTGGACGCTGCGGCCCGGCTGGCGAGGTTCGTGAGCTCGAACCGGCACCGCGCCAGCAGGCCCGTCGCGCACCGCATCTCCGATGTCCTCTCGCGGCTGGACGAGGCCATGAGCAGCAGCGAGACGATCCGGCGCTTCGAGGAAGCCCGTCGGCGCGAGCTCAACCACGACCTCAAGGACTTCGTGGGGGGCAAGCGCGTGCTCGTGGTCGGGGCCAACGAGCAGCCGTGGTGGCCGGACATCCGGGCGGAGTTCGGGTTCGACGTGACGTCCGAGTGGGTGAGCACGGAACGGCGGAAGGCGCCCAGCCTCGATCGATTGCTCAAGAAGCTCGATTCGGTCGAGCTGCTCATCGTCCAGACGGGCCGTATCGGACACAAGACCTCCGAACCGCTGATGAGGGCCGCCAAGGAGCGGAGGGTCCAGACGATCACGGTCCCAAGACCGACTCGTGACGCATTCACGATGTCACTGCGCGTGGGGCTGGCCGCCAGGGACCCATCGCTGAAGGGCGGTCTCAGCGGCCTCGACCTCGGCGGGTTGATGGACTAGGACCCGGTCCTCAAGGCACCTCGATGCGCCTGAGTGACTCCTCGAGGTCGGCTTCGAGCGGCGTGCTCTCGTGGCAGGTGAAGTAGATGATCTGGCACGTCGTCGCGAGCTCCTCGATGGAGCGCGCAGCCCGCGCGGCCCGGTCAGGATCGAAGTTCACGAGGATGTCGTCCATGACGATCGGGAGCGGCTCGCCCGACGTCTCGACGAAATGCTGCACCAGGCCAAAGCGCAGCGCCAGGTACAGCTGCTCGGAGGTCCCGCGCGACAACCCCGGGATGGCGACCTCTGCTCCATCCCGCCGCTCGATGCCGCGGACGTCCTCGCCGAGTGGCGCGATGATGCGGCGATAGCGACCGTCGGTCCACTCGCTGAAGAAGCGCTCGGCCTTTTCCACGACCGCCGGTCGGTGAGCTTCCTCGTAGACGCTGCGCGACCGCTTCAGGACCGCGTGCGCGAGCGCGAGCGTCGTCCACTGTTCGGCGGCGGCGCGCAGCCGGGAGAGCAGGTCCTCCCGCTCCTGTCGCAGCTCGGTCGCGGCCGCGTCGGTCTCCATCTCCTCCCGGCTCGCCCGGAGACGGCCGGCCTCCTGGTTCAGCGCGTCCCGCTCATCATCCAGATCGCCGAGCCGACCGGCGATCTCCGACACGTTGGCCTCGACGCTGGTGATGTCCTCGACGGCGCCGAGGTCCGCCTCGAACGAGGCCAGCGCCTCGCCTGGCCCGGACAGGGTCGTCAGGGTCGCGCGTGCACTCGCGATGGCGCTGTCGAGCTCGGCGCCGCGTCGCGCCCGCGCGACCTCGCTGCGGAGCATGGCGCCGTCCTCCACCGAGGCCTCGGCCAGGAAGGCATCGAGCTCGGCCTTGACCGCGTCTCGTGCCTGCGTCGCGGTCTCGAACGCCTCCGCGCGCTCGCCCAGGGCCTGCGCGAGCTCGCCACGCGCCCGCTCGGCTGCGAGCGCGTCGGCCAGCCGCTGGGCGAGCAGGGTCGCGATGGCGGGGACGTCTTCCTGCTCGGCCACCTCCGGCTCCAGCGCCCGTGCCAGCGACCGCACCTGCTCGACGTAGGCCGCCCGCTCCTCGGCGAGCTCCGCCTGCCGACCCTCCGCGGTGCGCAACCTCGCCACCGCCTGCTTGGCCGACGTGACGGCATCGACGATCCGCACGGCGGTCTCCGGGTCGACGGACGTCTCGAGGTCATGCGCCTCGAGCCACTCGGACCATTCGGCGCGGGCGGCTTCGGCCGCCGCGGCGCGCTCCTCGAGCGCAACGGCGAGGTCGCTCACGCGCTTGGCTGCGCCATCGGCCTCGGTCCGGAGTTGCTGCTCGCGTTCGATGGCCTCGGCCAGCTGCGCCTCCGTCCGGCGATCCTGCTCGATGGCCGCCGAGAACGCCTCCACGTCCTCCGCCGACGGATCATCGGGCAGGCCGTTGGCACCGCAGACGATGGCGAGCTCGCCGGCCAGCCGCTCCTCCTCCCGGGCCGCCTGCGCCACCCGCTCGGCTCGATCCTCGTCCTTCTCCAGCTGCCGCCGCTCCGCCTCGAGCTCGGCCTCGAGTCGACCGAGATCCGCCTCCCCCGGCTCTTCACCGAGCCCAAGCGCCGAGCCGAGCTCCCCGATCCGCTCGGCTGCCCCCGCACGCTGCCGTTCGAGCCGGGCGCGCGTCTCGGACGCCGATGCGGGCGTGCTGCGCCGGAGCACCCAGGCCCAGGCGACCCCGCCGCCGATGCCGGCGACCGCGACCACGATCGGTGCCAGGGTCGGCGCCTCGAGCAGCGCCAGCACCACCGCGAGCACGAGCCCGCCGATGGCGACGGCCGCCGGCAGCAGATACCGCCGCTCCGCCTCCGCCTCGGCCGTCTCCGCCATGGCCGAAGCGCTCGGAAGCAGCTCCTCGGCGCCCGATCGTGAGGCCAGCGCGGCCGCCAGCTCGCGAGTCTGCGCGCGTCGTTCGTCCAGGGCCTCGCGCCGTGCCTCGAGGTTCGTGTCGGGGCCGTCTTCCACGGCCCGGCGTCGGTCCGCCAGTCGCTCGCGCAGCTGCTCGATCTCGCGCAGGCCGCGCGAACGTGCTGCGGACGTCGGCCGGTCGGCGAGCCCGTCCCGCAGCTCGCCCACGCGCTCGCTCGCGCTCAGGGCCCGGGCACTCGCGCCTTCCGCCTGCTCCGCGGCCGCCTGGTGGCTGGTGCGGGCGCCGGCGAGCGCTTGCTCCGCGGTCACGAGCGACGTCCGGAAGCGCCCGCTGATCGTGGACTTGACGCCGACGGAGTCGTCGAAGGCCTCGACACGCTCCACCGTCCACTCGGCCCCGAGGTTGCCGAGCGCGGCGGCCACGGCGGCTTGCGCCTCGTCGAACGCGCGCCCGGCGCGAGCGCGCTCATCTGCCCGCGCGGTCTCGATCCGCGTCGCCTCGACGAGTGCCTCGAGCTCGTCACGGTGCTCGAGCGCTGCCTCGTCGACCGCGGCCGAATCGAACGCTGATCGCGCCCGCTCGCGGCTCGCGTCGGCGACGTCGGTCGCATGCTCGCCCTCGGCCAGCCGCGTCTCGAGGGCGCTGAGCCGTTCGAGGATGTCATCGTCCAACGCGGGCACGTCGCCGACGGCCTCGCGCTCGGCCTGGGCACGGAGGAGCGCCAGCCAGGCCTCCCAGCCATCGACGATGCGTTGCCGGCGACGGTGCTCGGCGTCCAGCTCCGTGAACCGCTGCTCCAGCTCGCGCAGGCGACCGAGGGTCTCGTCAAGCTGGGTGCCGGCTTCGGCATACGCCCGCGGCAGGTCTCGATCGGTGAGCTGGTGATCGATCTCCTCGAGGGCCCGCAGCAGCGCGTTCATCGTGGGCCTGCTGCCTCCGGTCTTGAACCGCTCCTCCATCAGGTCGCGGAGGGCCTGCTCGACCTTCAGCCCGGAGACCCCGCCGGTCCCGAGGCCGGCGCCATAGATGCGCGCCGCGACCTCGTCGTCGCGGAGCGTCTCGAAGCGGGTGAGCTCGGCGAGACCGAACGCGAAGATGTTGCGGTAGACCGTCGACTCGACGCCCTGCAGCAACTGCGCGAGATGACCGGGCCCAAGGTCGATGTCGTTCTCGACGACCCGCAGCTTGCCGTTGCCACCGCGCTCGCCATAGCGCTCGATGCGCAGCGCCCGGCCGTCGGCCATGACGATGTCGAGCCAGCCGCCGCGCTTGCCGCCGCTGTAGGCGGGGTACTTGTGCGTCTCGAAGCCGAAGAGCATCGCACGCGCGAAGGCGAGCAGCGTCGTCTTGCCTGCCTCGTTCGGGCCGCGCACCACGGTGAGGCCCGGGGCTGGGGAGAGCTGCGCGCCGTGATACTGGCCGAAGCCGTCGATGGCGATGGTCTCGATGCGCATCGCCGCTAGTCCTCGTCCGCGAGGCGGTCGACGAGCATCGATTCGGCCTCGTCCAGCGCGCGCACGAGGGCGGCCGCATCCGGCCGTGCGTCGCGCAGGTACTTGCGCGCGCGGTTGTTGGCATAGAGCTCGTCGAGCACCGCCTCGAGCTCGTCCGGGGTGAGACCACTGGGCCGGTCCTCCCCGGCTCCCTCGTCGATGATCAATCGTGCGCGCGTGGCGTCGAGGCGTCGCAAGAGATCGCCGACGAAGTCATCGGCCTTGCGGCGCTCCTCGAGGTCGACGTCGGGCCACGTGTGGTCACGCAGCGATTCGATCCAGGCGAACGGCTCGGTCGTGCTCAGCCCCTCGCGGGAGGCGGTGAGGACATCCTCGAGCAGGCCGCTCCGCGCGAGCGAGGCATGCATGGGGCCCCGGCCCGAGAGCCGGACCCGCGCCACGATCGAGCGCCCGGCTCTCGCCTGCGCGTCGCCCGCGGCCTCGATGACCGCGCCGATGAGCGCCTCCTCGGTCTCGACCTCGTCGATCCGCACGTCGAGCAGCTGCCAGCGGACGACGTCGGTGGGCTCGAATCGCGGCTTGATCCGGCCCGCATCGTCGACGTCGACGACGTAGCAGCCGCGTGGCTCGGTCTCGCCGGGGTCCCGACCCTGGGGATTGCCGCAGTAGACGACGACCGGACGCTTCTTCGAGAGCACGCGGTGGGCGTGGATGTGGCCGAGGGCCCAGTAGTCCATGCCGCTCGCGCCCAGGTCGGCCATCGTGCAGGGGGCGTAGTTCGCGTGACCCTCCGCACCGCCGACGTTCGCGTGCAGCAGGCCGATGGCGAAGGCGTCGTCCGGACCGCGCTCGAAGCGCTTGGCAAGGTTCTGCTTGATGTCGCGCTGGTGGTAGCTGATGCCGTGGACGCGCGCGATCTCGTCGTCCTCACGCATGACGGGCCGGGACGTGACCTCGTGGGCCGGGAAGCGATGGGCGAGCTCGGGCCAGGCGACGCTCGGTTCCCAGCCGTCGAGCGGGTCGTGGTTGCCGGTGACGATGTACGAAGGGATGCCGGCATCAGCCAGGCGGGCGAGTCCGTCGCGGAAGACGAGCTGGCCACGGAGGGTGCGGTTCGCGTGCTCGAAGGCGTCGCCCGCGACGAGCAGGAAGTCGGCGTCCTCTGTGAGCGCCAGCTCGACGATGTTGGTCCAGGCGGCGATCGTCGATTCGCGGAGCGTCTCCACGACGCTGGCGGGCGCCTCGGTGGTCAGGCCGACGAAGGGGCTGTCGAGGTGCAGGTCACCGGTATGGACGAACCGAAAGGCCACT
>JASFQX010000047.1:0-8065 GCA_050115215.1 Chloroflexota bacterium | reverse complement strand
GTCCCCCTCCACGCTGCGCGATCACCAACTGCAACCGTTCCGGCCGCTCAAGCGTGGCGACATTCTAGACGGCTGCGGCCTGGCTGCAAGGCCGCATCTAGGTGTGGAGAGGGTGGCGCTGCGTGCTTGGAGCGCCCAGCAGCGCGTCCTGAGCAGCGGCGTGTTGACTGCACGCACCACCCACGCGGTGCGGCGCCGGATGGGCGCGGTCCGGCTGCCCAGGACCGGCACTCGCCGGCGGCGGCCTGAATCGGAACGGCCGGGGCGACAGACCCCGACCGTTCGCTTGACGCTGAGTCCCGGCGGTGGCCGGGGGGCGTGGCTATTCCTCGGCCGCTTCCTCGGCCACCGGCGACGCGGTCGGGGCCTCGGTCGCGTCGTCGCCATCGTCACAGGCAGCGACGGCGAAGGCGAACACGAGCGCGGCAAACAGAGCAGTCAGCTTCTTCATGATCCTCGATACCTCCTGGGGTGGGTGTCGGTGGGCCTCGGCTTCGAGCGCCGGTGGATGGAGCGGGTCGGTTCGCTCGCTGCGGCCACGGCGACAGCCTCGCGATAGCCCGAACCTCCCACGGCGCACCCACACGAAAGGGATACGCTCACGGCAAGCGCACCGTGGAGTATCATAACGGTCGCCGTTCCGAATGCAAGACGGCTCGAGCGCCCCGGGCGTGTGCGGACAGCGACTCCGCTTCGGAGGTCCTGGAACACCCGGTGCGGCGCGCTCGAGCACGGTCCGCCGCCACCATCGGTGAGGCGGCCGCTTCCATGACGGAACGCGATCAGTCGTGATCAGCCGGACCGTGGATGCCCGCTGGGCCCGGTCTGCACCAGGAGATCGACACATCAGGAACGATCGGACACGCCCCCTGCGACGCGCGCTGGGCTCCGCCCATGGCCGCGAACGTCGCTGCGAGTGTCCCCCCAACGCGGAGCCGCCTCCAGCGGCTCGCACCACACAGGAGTCCTGCGTGAGCAAGAACGTCGCCGTCTTCGTAGACGTGGCGAACATCTTTTATGCGGCCAAGGCCGCCGGGATCGACATCGATTACGTCACCCTTCTCAAGTCCGCGACGGCCAACCGCGACTTCGTGCGTGCCTACGCCTACACCGGCCTCGATCCGGAGAACGAGAACCAGCGCCAGTTCCACGCCTTCCTCGCGCGTGCGGGCTACAAGGTCGTGAGCAAGGACATCCGCAAGTACGGCGACGGCCGCATGAAGGCCAACCTCGACATCGAGCTGGTCGTGGACATGATGCGCATGGCCGAGAAGCTGGACATCGCGGTCGTAGTCTCCGGCGACGGGGACTTCGCGCCGGCGATCGCCGCGGTCCAGCAGCAGGGGGTGCGCGTGGAGGTCATGAGCTTCCGCGGCAACACCAGCAGTGATCTCATCGACGTGGCCGACGTGTTCATCGATATCACCAACGTGGCCAAGGTCGAGAAGGGTGCCCGGAGCGGCCGCCGCGTGGCCGCGGAGGGCGACCTCTCCATGACCGCGGTACCCGAGAAGGAATCGGGCGTCACGCCACGCCGCCGGCGCCGCCGGGGCGAGGCCGAGGAGCAGAGCGAGAAGGGCGAGAAGCCGACCCGTTCACGTCGGCGCGGCGGTCGCAAGACGGAGACCGAGGCTGTCGAGGCGGCCGCGGTCGCGGGCGGCGCCGGGCTCGTGGCCTTGCCCGGCGAGAAGCTGTCCCGCGGCGTCGAACAGCCTGAGGCTCCGCCCGAGGTCCTGCCCGACACGGAGGACGAGGCTGCCGAGGCGTCTGACGAGCAGCCGCGCTCGGAGGAAGGCGGCAAGCGCCGGCGCCGCCGTCGCGGTGGGCGCGGCCGTGGCCGAGCCGGCCGCGGCAGCGAAGCCGACGTGGAGGAGCCCGTTGAGGAGGCCTTGCAGGCCAGCGCCTACGTCGACGAGGTGCCCACGCTGCCACAGCACTCCGGCTTCGGCTCGGTCTGGGACAGCCAGATCGGTGTGCCCGCTGATACCGCGCCGGCCACGGCTCCGGCCATCGACGAGGACGTCGACTTCGAGGAGGAGCCGGAGGTGCCCGAGTACCTGCTGGCGGAGAAGAAGAAGAAGGGGCGGCGACGCGGTCGCGGAGGCCGGGGCGGTGGCTACCGCTCCGCGCTCGAGCGTGAGCGCTACGGCGTGGGTAGGGGCTCCGGGTATGCTGCCGGTGCCGGACGTGCCAAGGGTCGCTCGGCCAGCACGCCGCGAGCCTCGGCCCAGTCGATGGAACCCATCGAGCAGACGCCCGGTGGCGATCCCTGGAGCGAAGTCCCGCCAGAGGTCCAGGAGTTGTTGATGGCTGAGCTGGCTCGCCGCCAGGCCGGGGCGCAGCCGGAGGACGCTGACGAGGCTCCGGCCGAGGAGGAGCCGCCCAAGAAGCGGACCACCCGCAAGCGCACGACCAAGAAGGCCGCGGAGGCCGAGGCCGGGGCGCCTGCCGCGGAGGCCTAGACGCAGCCCATGGATCGGGCCGGCGTGCCGACCGCGACCGCGGGCACCTTCCGCACCTACGGCCACGACGCGGCCCTGCGTGTCGTGGCCAGAGCCATCCGCCTCGAGCACCCACCTCACGCCCTGCTGCTGGTCGGGCCGCATGGCGTCGGCAAGACCACGCTGGCGCTCGATCTGGCAGCCGGTCTGCTCTGCCTCTCCGGGGACCCGGCCGGACGCCCATGTCGCGCCTGCGCTGCCTGCCGCAAGGTCGCCGCTGGCGGCCATGCCGATCTGCACCTCCTCGCGCCCGAGGGCGCCGGCGAGCAGATCCGTCTTGGCCAGGTCCAGCAGCTGGCCACCGACCTCTCGCTGACGGCCATGGAGGGTCGCTTCCGGATCGCCGTCATCAGCGCGGCCCAGCGCCTCAACCTCGACGCCCAGAACGCGCTGCTCAAGACGCTCGAGGAGCCTGGCCCGGCCACCTGTCTTGTGCTCTGCGCGGACGACGCCGCGCCGCTGCTGCCCACCGTCATTTCGCGCTCGGCCCGCCTGCGCCTGGCGCCGTTGCCCATCGAGACGCTGACCGCTCGGCTGATCGATGACGGTCGTGCCCAGCCGGCGCAGGCTCGCGCCCTGGCCATCGCCGCCGGAGGCTGTCCCGGCCTCGCCATCCGCCTGGCCTCGGAGCCGGAAGCCGTTCTGGCACGAGCGCGCATCAGCCGCACCCTCCTCGAGCTGGTGGACGCCGATCGCCGGGCGCGACTGGGGGCCGCCGCGGACCTCATCGCCGATGCCGCGACCATCGACGCGGCCCTGCGCGGCGAGGTCGGTCCCGCGGCCAGACGCCTGCAGCCGGTCGAGCGTCGCCGAGCCGTCCAGCTGGTGATCGGGGCGTGGCGTGATCTCGGACGGGACCTGGCCGTGGCTGCCCGGGGCCAGGGCCGGGGCATCCGCGACCTCGATCAGCTCGACGAGCTGCTCGACCTGGGCGCGCGCATCGAACCTGCAGCCTTGAACCGGTTCCTCGACCGGCTTGATCGCCTGACCGTCGCCGTCGAGGGCTACGCCAGCCCCGAACTCACGCTGGATGCCCTGCTCCTGACCTGGCCCCGGCCGGGCGAGCGAGCTCGGAGCGCAGCATGAGCTCGGTCGGCACCCGTCTCGTGGCGGTCGTTCGCGGCTACGTCCAGGGCGTCGGCTTCCGCTGGTTCGTCGAGCGCGAGGCGGCTCGCCTCGGTCTCGCCGGTTGGGTGGCCAACCGCGCTGACGGCTCGGTCGAGGTCGTGGCCGAGGGTCCGGACGAGCGGCTCGGCCAGCTCGTGCTCTTGCTGCGGGAGGGACCGTCAGGCTCCTCGGTCAGCGAGGTCGAGGTGAGACACGAGCCCGCCCGGGGCAACATCCTGGGCTTCACCATCCGCAGCGCCGCCCATCGCGGCGACTAGCATGCGCCATGGCCGGACACCACTGGCAGCTGCGCACCCGCACCGGCTCCACCCTCCGTCGCCGGCGCCGCGTCGATCGACCCTGCCGCTGCTATCGTTCGGCCCGATGGACTTCCGCATTGCTCGGCCGGCCCGGGACCGCTATGGCTTCGAGGAGAGCCTCTTCGCCACAGACGGCGACGTCGTCATCTTCGATCCGGCCCGCGCCCTGTCCCTGGCCGAGCGCTTCGTCGACGAAGATGCCGACCGCGCGCGCGCGGCCTCGGAGATCGCGGCTATCGGACTCATCCACGAGCTGGGGCACCGGGCCGTAGCCGTCGAGCGGCGCAGCGACCCTGCGGCCGGTGGCCCCATGGCCCGCGGGCTGGCGGCGCTCGATGTGCGTCTCGGTGAGGGCGCCGTCGACCGTGGACTGATCGACTACGAGACGAACTTCCCTGCCCTCCCGGTCTACCGCGACGAGATCGAGCCGAAGGCCTGGCTGCAGCGTGCCAGGGGGGAGGTCAGTGGCCGTGAGGCGGCGCTGGAGGAGCTCGCGCTCACCGGCATCACGGCCCGCAACCCGGCCGCCGCCGCGTACCGTGAGTTGACCTCGCACCCGTCGCTGGCCGAGGCCGCCCAGCGTCAGCTGCTGGACGGGATCGCCGGGAGCGACCTCGATCCCGACGACCCGGAACTCGAGCGCAAGGCACCGGCGCGGACGCTGTGGCATCGGCTCATCGAGCCCATCGAGGCTGCCCCGCAGTCGCTCGGTGCGCAGCTGCGCTGGATCCGGATCCATTGGGCCGGCTGGCTCGACGACGCCGATCTCCTGCACATCGATCGGCAGCTGGGACTGCTCGACGAGCTCGATCGCCAGGCCTGGCTGCGGGCACAGCGCGCTCCGGGCAGCGGTGACCAGGCCGATCCCGCCGCCCTCTCCGGCTTCGGCGGCTTCGACGACGAGCCCGAGGCCTTCAGCCAGGATCGCGACTGGATGGCTGAGCTGGTGCTCGTGGCCAAGTCGACGTACGTCTGGCTGGCGCAGCTGTCGCGCGATCACGGCCGCCCCATCAGCCGGCTCGACGAGATCCCGGACGAAGAGCTGGACGAGCTGCGCGCGCGGGGCTTCACCGGGCTCTGGCTCATCGGCCTGTGGGAGCGCAGCGCCGCTTCGCAGCGCATCAAGCAGTGGCGAGGCAACCCCGACGCCATGGCCTCGGCCTACTCGGTTGCCGACTACCGCATCGCTGACGAGCTGGGTGGGGATGCCGCCTGGGCCAACCTGCGTGACCGGGCCATGGCCCGTGGTATCCGCCTCGCTGCCGACATGGTCCCCAACCACATGGGCATCGACTCGACCTGGGTGGTGGAGCGGCCCGATCTCTTCATCTCCTCGCCCTATCCGCCGTACCCCTCGTACTCGTTCACCGGCGGCGACCTCTCCTCCGACGACCGCGTGGTCATCCAGCTTGAGGATCACTACTGGGACTCCTCTGACGCGGCGGTCGTGTTCAAGCGCATCGACAAGGCGACGGGCGAGGAACGCTACATCTACCACGGCAACGACGGCACCAGCTTTCCCTGGAACGACACGGCCCAGCTCGACTACCTGCGGGCGGAGGTTCGCGAGGCCGTCATCCAGCAGATCCTGCAGGTGGCCCGTCGCTTCAGCGTCATCCGCTTCGACGCGGCCATGGTCCTCGCGCGCCGCCATATCCAGCGCCTGTGGTACCCCCTGCCGGGCCACGAGGCCGGCATCCCCTCGCGTTCGGCGGCAGCGGTCCCGGCTGACGAGCTGCGCCGGCTCATGCCCCAGGAGTTCTGGCGCGACGTCGTCGACCGGGTGGCTGCGGAGGTGCCTGACACGCTCCTCCTGGCCGAGGCCTTCTGGCTGATGGAGGGCTACTTCGTGCGCACGCTGGGCATGCACCGGGTCTACAACAGCGCCTTCATGCACATGCTCCGCGACGAGAAGAACGCCGAGTACCAGCAGGTCATCCGCGAGACCGTCTCCTTCGACGCGCGCATCCTCGGCCGCTACGTCAACTTCATGAACAATCCGGACGAGCGCTCTGCCATCGACCAGTTCGGTAGCGACGACAAGTACTTCGGCGTGGCGACCATGCTGGCCACGCTTCCGGGCCTGCCCATGTTCGGCCACGGCCAGTTCGAGGGCTACACCGAGCAGTACGGCATGGAGTTCCGTCGCGCCCAGCGCGACGAGTGGCCCAACCAGTGGCTGGTCGACCGCCACCGCCAGCAGATCAGCCCCCTGCTGCACGAGCGCTGGCGATTCTCGGGCGCGGCCGGCTTCCGCCAGCTCACCGCGCTCGAGGGTGGCGGCGTCACGCACGATGTCTTTGCCTACGCCAACACGGCCGAGCACGCGCCACGTGGCGCAGCCGAACGACGATCGCTGGTGGTCTACCTCAACCGCTATCCACGCGCCCACGTGCGCATCCCGGGCGTAGCCGAAGCGCTGGGCCTGGGTCACGATCCCGAGGGGTTCGTCATCCTGCACGACCACCGTACCGGCCTCGACTTCCTGCGGCAGATCCGCGATCTGCGCGAGAACGGGCTGGAGCTGGCGCTCGACGGCTATGGCTGCCATGTCTTCCTCCGCTTCGAGGAGGTCAGCGACGGAGGTGGCGCCGGCTGGGCCGAGCTGGCCCAGCGCCTGGGGCTGGCCGGTGTGCCCGACGCCCACGTCGCGCTCAGACGCATGCTCGATGCCCCGCTGCGTGAGGCCGTGGGCGCCATCTTCGCCACGCGCGTGGCAGAAGAGGCCTTCCTGCCGGAGCTGCGCGCCGAGCACGACACGGAGGCTGGTGCCGACGCCGCTCGGGCCAGCCTGACCGCTGCCTTCGAGCGCCTCGCCTCCATCGTCGGCGCCGACGTGGATACCGTGACCTTTGCCTACGATGTCGCCAAGCTGGCCTCCCGCGTCCGCTCCGTGCGGCCACGCCTGCTGGCCCAGGCGCTCGCGGGCTGGGTCCTCTTCGATGCCATCGGCGACCTGGCCTGTGATGGTGACCGGGAGCGAGTGGTGGCCGCCTTCGACGAGTGGGATGGCGCTGCTGCCGTGGGCGATCTGGCCCGGCGTGCCGGCACCGGAGACGCCCAGGCCTGGCGGGCCTCGGAGCTGGCCCGAGCGCTGTTGGCCCTGTCGCCCGGGCAGCTGGAGGCAGCAGCCGATGCCGAGGGCCTGCCCGCGGCCTGGTTCGAGTCGGCGGCCGTGCGTGCCGCCACCGGCTGGAACGAGTGGGAAGGCCGGACCTACCTCTCGGCCGAGGCTTGGGACGAGTTCGTGGATGTCCTGGCCGAACGCGAGATGCTGCTCGACGTCCCCAACGCCAGCAACGCGTCCGCGGAGCTGCGCCGGCGCGCAGCGGAGGCCGGCTACCGGGTGGATGGCACGGACGGAGCCACTCCCGGCACATGACGCCCGATCGCCTCGGCGATCTGGTCGCTGACATCACCACCTGCCGCCGCTGCCAGCGCCTGGTGGCATGGCGGGAGGACGTCGCCCGCACCAAGGTGCCGCGCTACCGCGACTCCGTCTACTGGGGCCGGCCGGTGCCGGGCTTCGGCGATCCTCGCGCGCGACTGCTGGTGGTGGGGCTGGCCCCGGCCGCGCACGGCGGCAATCGCAGCGGCCGCGTCTTCACCGGCGACAGTCGCGGCGTCTCGGGTGAGCTGCTCTTCGCTGCGCTCCACCGAACCGGCTACTCGCCCCGACCACGCTCGGTCAGCGCCGGTGACGGCCTCCGACTCGATGACTGCTACATCGCCGCCGTCAACCGCTGTGCGCCGCCGGCCAACAAGCCCACCAGCGCCGAGCGTGACAACTGCCTGCCATTCCTCGAGCGCGAGCTGCGACTGCTGCCATCGGTGCGTGTCATCCTCGCGCTCGGCGGCTACGCCTGGGACGCGATCATCCGCGTCCTCGCCCGGGCCGGGCACCGGGTCACACCCAAGCCCCGGTTCCGGCACGCGGCCGAGGTCACGATCGGGCCCTACGAGATGCTCGGCTGCTACCACCCCAGCCAGCAGAACACCTTCACCGGCCGACTCACACCGTCGATGGTCGACGAGGTACTGGTTCGCGCGCGAGCGCTCTCGGGGACGAGAGGTCGGTAGATCGGGGCTGACATTTGGACACTATTGCGTTTTACCTTTCCCTCCGGCCGCGAGAGG
>JASFQX010000046.1:0-8080 GCA_050115215.1 Chloroflexota bacterium | reverse complement strand
GGCCTTGACGGCGCCCGGGTCCGGGACTCGCCCATCACCCTCGCCCGGCCGGACCAGCTCCAGCGCCACCATCAGGCCCAGCCCGCGCGTGTCGCCGACGAGAGCGTGACGCCGCTGCAGCTGACGCACCCCGGTCAGTAGCTGCGCGCCGCGCTCTCGCGCGTTCTGGATCAGCCCTTCTCCTTCGATGACGTCCAGAGTGGCGAGCGCCGCGGCGCAGGCCACGATGTTGCCCCCGTAGGTGCCACCGTGGGTGCCGGGCGGCCACCGTTCCATCAGCTCGCGGCGGGCCACGATGCCCGAGAGCGGCAGTCCGGAAGCGATGCCCTTGGCCACGATCATGATGTCCGGCTCGAGGGGCGTGTGCCAGTGCGCGAACATCTCGCCGGTCCGGCCGAAGCCGGTCTGCACCTCGTCGACCACGAGCAGCATGCCGTGCGCGCGGGTGATCTCGCGGAGGCGGGGCAGGAACGTCGGCGGCGGCACCACGTAGCCGCCCTCACCGATCACCGGCTCCACCACGATGGCCGCGGTCCGGTCCGGGTCCACCACCTGATGGAAGAGCAGGTCGAGGGAGGCTTCCCAGTCACAGGTGCAGGCGGCAGGATCGTGCGGGCCGCCAGCGGCGCGGTAGCAGTAGGGGAGATCGGCGTGATAGACCGAACCCGGGACGGGCTCGTTGGCCGAGCGGATGGAGTGCTTGGCCGTGGTCAGCGCCATGGCCTGGGCGGTGCGACCGTGGAACCCGTAGCGGAAGGCGATGATGGGCGTGCGGCCCGTGCTCACACGGGCAAGCTTGACCGCTGCCTCCACCGCCTCAGCCCCGGAGTTGGCCAGGAACGCCTGCCAGGGTCCGCCCGGGAGGATCCCCGCGAGCCGCTCGTACAGCCGCAGCCCGGGCTCGTGGTAAACGATGTTCTGCTGCGCGTGGAGCAGCCTGGCCGCCTGCGCCTGCACCGCGGCCACCACGCGAGGGTGCGCGTGACCGGTGTTGGTCACGCCGATGCCGCTGGTGTAGTCCAGGTAGCGGGTGCCGTCCCGGGCGACGAGCCATGAGCCCTCGCCCCGGTCTGCATCGATATCGCTGAAGCGCGCCCATACGCCGGGCACGACCGCGTGGTCCGGCCAGGGTGCCGAGCTGCCAAGGCCGTCGTTCATGACCCACCTCCTGCCAATCCCATCTCCAGGACCACGGCTCCGTGGCCCTCGAACTCCGAGACGCCCGATGCCGCGGGCACGATGGCGGTGGCGCCCGCCGCCAGTCGCAGGCCGCCGAGGGTGATGGTGCCACGCACGACGTTGACCACCACCGGCCCCGCAGTGTCGGCCAGTCTGCCGGGGCCGTGGTCGAGACGGTGCTCGCGCATCCAGTAGTGATCGGTGCTGACGAGCTCGCGCACGCCAGGCGTCGAGCCCGGGTCCCGGGAGAACGCCGCGGCCGGCTCGATGCCGATGCTGCCCATGGCCTCGGCCGCATGCAGCTGGCGCGGGGCCCGGCGGTACTCCGAGGCCCAGTCGTAGAGGCGGTAGGTAGTGTCGCTGGGTGTCTGCACCTCGGCCACGAGAGCGCCGGCACCGACCGCGTGGACCAGGCCGGCGGGCACATGATGGAAGGCCCCGGGCACGGCCGGCCGCACGTCCAGCAGCGGCACGATACCGGGAGTGCCCATGACCGCGTCGATGTCGGCCATGGACGTGCCCGCCTTCACGTCGAGGTAGAGCACCGTGCCCGGATCGGCATCGACCACGTACCAGGATTCGGTCTTGGACCGGGCCTCCGGGTGCTCGGCGACGTACGCCTCGTGCGGGTGGACCTGCACGGACAGGTGCTCGCGCGCGTCGAGCAGCTTGAAGAGCAGCGGGAACCGGCCCTCCACTGTCGGCGGGACCGGGCCCAGGAGCGCGGCACCCTGCTCTGCCACGACGGTCCGCAGCCTGGCTCCGGCGTAGGGGCCATCGAGCACGGTGCTGCTCGGGTCAGCGACGTGTGGGGCGACCTCCGGCGGCAGGTCGCACAGCTCCCAGCTCTCGCCGATAGGAGCATCTGGCGGCAGCCTCTTTCCGTACCGGGCAAGGCGCTGCCCGCCCCACGGGCGCTCGACGAGGACCGGGTCCAGGCGGAATGGTGCAAGCTCGGTCATGCCCGCATGGTCACACCGTTTGCGCTCTCGCGCGGGCGGAACATGACATGCGGCTCTGGCATCAGCGGCCGATTGGTCTACGATGCGCGCTTCGCGACATCGCAGGAGACGATCGATGGCCGACCTCTCGACGACGTTCACCGGCATCCGCTTCCCTAACCCGTTCATGCTCGCCTCGGCGCCGCCGACCGAATCGGAATCGAACATCCGCCGGGCCTACGACGCCGGCTGGGGCGGCGTGGTCACCAAGACCATCGGCCTGCACCAGGTCGTCAACGTACGCGGTCCCAAGACCAAGTTCCTGCGCATCGACGACGGCGGGGCTCGCACGTCGATGGCCAAGCGCGAGGGCTCGACCGTCGTGGCCTCGTGGAACTGGGAGCTCATCAGCGACAAGCCGCTCGACTGGTGGATCGGCCGGCTCAGCGCCATCAAGCGCGACTATCCGGACCACGTGCTGGTGGCCTCGATCATGGCCGGCTCCGGCTCGGACGAAGAGATGCGCAACTGGCAGACGCTGGCCACCGCGGTGCAGGACGAAGGCGTCGACGCCATCGAGCTCAACTACTCCTGCCCGCACATGGACCGGGCGGACATGGGCTCGGGCCTGGGCAAGGACGCGGCCCTGGTCTCCACCACCACGCAAGTGGTGAAGGAGGTGGCGCGGGTGCCGGTGTGGGCCAAGCTCACGCCGGCCACGGCCGACATCGCGGAGGAAGCGGGAGCCACGTTCCGGGGGGGCGCCGATGCCATCACCTCCTCCAACACCTTCCCCTCGCTGCCGCCGATCGACCCCGAGACGCTGGAGTTCGAAGTCAACGTCGACGGCCTCGTCTCGCCCGGTGGTCTGGGTGGCCCGGCCATCCTCATGCAGTCGCTGGCCAAGATGGCCCAGATGACGCACACCTTCCCCGATCGCGAGTTCTCCGGGGTCGGCGGGATCGCCACCTGGGCGGATGCACTCTCCTACTTCATGCTCGGCTGCGGCACGGTGCAGGTGGCCACGGCGGCCATGCTGGACAAGGCCATCGGGCCCAACGTCATTCGCGGGCTCACCGAGGGCATGGCGGCGTTCCTCGACCGGCACGCCGACCGCGGCTGGACCACGCTCGACGACTTCCGCGGGCTGCGCCGCGACGCCATCGTGGCTCAGTCGCAGATCGCCCGGCCGGCCGACGCCGGCTACGACCCCGAGGACACCGGCGAGGGCTACGCTCGCGAGGAGGTCGCGGCGCGCAGGTAGCCGCCGGCGCAGGGAGTCGCCGCGTACTCGTCATGATGCTGCGTACGATCTGCCGGGTGTCGATGGGCCTTGCCAGCCATCGCACGGCGGGCGCACCATGACGGCAGCGGCACCCCGGCGAGACACCACCACGGTGCGCGGGCGGGTGCCGGTGGAGGTGCGCGGTGGCGAGCATCAGCCTGGAGCACGTCTCCAAGCGATACGGCGAGATCGAGGCCGTCCGCGATTTCAGCCTGGATATCGCCGATGGCGAGTTCATGGTCTTCGTGGGGCCCTCGGGCTGTGGCAAGACGACCGCCTTGCGCCTGATCGCCGGCCTGGAGCGACCGGACGCCGGCGTCGTGCGCATGAACGGTGAGATCGTGAACGACGTGGCACCCGCCGAGCGCGACGTGGCCATGGTCTTCGAGGACTTCGCGCTCTACCCGCACATGAAGGTGCATGACAACCTGGCCTTCCCCCTGCGCATGCGCAAGACCCCGGCCGAAGCGATCCGACGCCGCGTTGCCGAGGTGGCCGACGCGACCGAGATCGAACCGATCCTGGGGCGCAAGCCGGGCGACCTGGCCACGGGTGAGGCCCAGCACGTCGCCGTCGGGCACGCGGTCGTGCGCGAGGTCACGTCGGTCTTCCTGCTCGACGATGCCCTCTCCCATCTCGATGCCCATCAGCGACTGGAGGCGAGGGCGGAGCTGGCCCGGCTCCACCGTGAGCTGGGGGCGACCATCGTGGCCGTCACGCACGACCAGGCCGAGGCGCTAGCGGTGGGCACGCGCGTGGCCGTCATGGCCGATGGCCGGCTTCGGCAAGCAGCCACGCCACGCTGGCTCTACGAGCGCCCGGCCGACACCTTCGTGGCCGGGTTCATCGGCAATCCGCCGATGAACCTGGTGGAGATGGACGTGGAGCCCGAGGACGACGGCCACCGGCTGCAGCACGGTGCGCTGGGCTGGAGCGTACCGGCCTCGATGCCACTTCGCCACTTCGGCCAGGGCGAGACGGTCATCGTCGGCTTCCGGCCTGAGCACATTCGCGTGGGTGCGCCCCCGAACCCGGACGAGATCGGCTTCGAGGCCACCTGCGATCTCGTCGAGTACCTGGGCCATCGTCGACTGGTCCACCTGCACACCGGCGACGCGCTGCTCGTGGCCTCCATCGAGCCGGCGGATGCGCTGACCGTGGGCGACGCCGTGGCGTGTGCGATCCCGACGGCGCGTCTGCGCTTCTTCGACACTCAGACCGGGCGCGCGCTCGAGTAGCGCCCGGTCAGCCAGCCACGTGCTACGGACGGGAGCTAGACGGCGGAGAGACGAGCAAAGAGCGGCTCGAGCGCACGATAGCCCGCGGCATAGACGCCATGGAGATCGTCCATCCGGCTGACCATGGACGGCCGGGGCTCGAGTCGGTCGGCGACGTGGACGAGGTCTTCGGCCAGGGTCGGGACGTCTGGCCCCAGGCCTGCTGCGACCATGCCCAGCAGCGTGGCACCGAGCACGCCTGCCTCGAGCGTGGCCAGGACCTCGACCGGGCGGCTCACCGCGTCGGCCTTGAGCTGGTTCCAGAGGCGGCTGCGGGCGCCGCCACCGGCAAGGCGCACCGCCGGGACCTCCCGCTGGGCCGCAGCCTCGCACCCGTCGAGCACCATGCGCACGGCATGGGCCACACCCTCGAGCACGGCCAGCGCCAGGTGCCCCGGACCGGTCTCGGTGGTCAATCCCAGGAACACGCCGCGGGCATCAGGGTTCCAGTACGGTGCGCGCTCGCCGTCGAGGTGCGGCAGGAAGACGATGGGCTGGGGCTCGCGCGATGCGACCTCGGCCGCGGCCAGGGCTTCCGGGACCGAGCACGAGAGCAGCCCCGCGACCCAGTCGAGCGCGGACCCGCCGGCTTGCGTCGGTCCCGCGTGCACCATGAGCCCACCAACGGGCGGGAAGGAGACGATCCCCGGGACTGGGGTGGCCGAGTCCGAGGCCACGGCCACCACCTCCGAGGTGCCGGCAAGATCGAGCGCGCGACCGGGCTGCACAAGGCCGGCGCCGAAGATGCTGCCCCAGGCATCCATGGTGCTGGTGGCCACCGGCAGCCCGCCGGGCAGCCCGACCGCGTTGCCTGGCGCCGTCGTTCCCGCCGCCTCGTCGGGCGCGCGCAGCGGGGGCAGCAGGTCGGCTGCGCCCTCGACCAACTCGAGAACGCCGGCGCGATAGCGCACGTCGCCCCCGACCAGGCCCACCGGGCTGAGTGGGTCGGTCACGATCTCGCCGGTGAGCCGGGCGATACAGAAGTCCTTCGGCAGCAGCAGCCAACGAGTCGTGGACCGCTGCCGCGGGTGGGCACGCTCGAGCCAGCGCAGCCGGGCCAGCGGGAACGAGGCGTCGATGGTGAACGGTCCGCCCCACAGCTCCTCTCGACGATCGTCTGCGGCCGCGTCGAGCTCGGCCGCGACCTCGGCTGCACGCGTGTCCTGCCAGGTGATCGCCGGCCGCACCGGAGCCAGCTCCTCGTCTACGAAGACGTGGGTGTTGACCTGGGAGCAGACACCCACCGAGCGCAGCTCGACCGGGCCCGCGATCGCCTGCAGGTCCGCCCAGCACCGGGCCATCCCCTCGAGCCAGTGCTCGGGATCCTGCTCTACCCAACCGGGCCACGGCCGGGTCGAGGGATACGGGTGTGAGACCGCCATCAGCGGCTCGTCCGTATCCAGCCGCAGGAGGCCGGCCTTGACGGCGGACGTGCCGACGTCGAAGCCGAGGGCGACCGGTCGCGTCACAGGCTCGACCTCACTCGACGCGAGCGTGCCCTCAGCCGGGCGGGACCCGGCCGCCGGCCGGCCGGGTCCAGGCGGGGCCGGAAAGCCGCCTCCAGCGGCACGATGGTGGCTACTGCGCGTTCTCGGCGGTGATCAGGAGCCCGGGCACGAGGACGTTCGGATCCTCCGGGTCGGTGCCCTCGAAGTGGGCGTCGATGACGTCGGCAAGCGTGGAGGTGATGGTCGCCCAGTCCTGTTCCACGGTCGCGATCCAGTTCAGGTCCTTGGCGATCTCGGCCTTGGCGAAGTCCTGGCCGTCGACGCCGGTCACGAGCACCTCGTCGCGACCGATCTCCTGGGTCGCCTGGAAGGCACCCCAGGAGGTGGCATCCCAGCCACCCCAGACCGCATCGAGCTCGCCCTCGGGGTACTTGACCAGCAGGTCCAGCACGGTGGCCTTGGCGAAGCCGGTGGGATCCTCGGGGCTGCCCTCGATGTACTCGACGATCTCGATGCCGCTCTCCTCGAACAGCTCTCGCGCGGTGACGGCACGCAGGCGCACCGGCTCGAAGGGGTCGAAGTGGATCATGGCCACCTGGCCCTCACCACCCAGCGCGTCGATGATGGCCTGGGCAGAGAGCGATCCGAGATCACCGGGATCGGTCGTCACGTTGGCCAGCATGGGCTCGAACACGCCACCGGCATCGAGCCCGAAGACGGGCACGTCGGCCTCGGCTGCCGCAGCGAGGCCCTCGCCCAGCTCCTGCGAGAACGTGAACGCGGCCACGATGGCATCGAAGTCCTGGGCGATGGCCGAGGCGATCTCGCCGTTGACGGCGGCGTTGTCGCCGGCCGTATCGACGAGCTTGGTGTCGTAGCCTCGGTCCGTGGCGTCGGCGATGAACAGGTCCACCGCTTCGGTCGTGGCCGGCTGGCTGGCGTAGAAGGGCGTGATGACGATGATCGACCTGCTGTCCTCGTCAGCCTGCGCCAGCGTCGGTCCGGCGAGAGCGCCGGCGGCAAGGGCCAGCGTCGCGACCGAGATGAGGCTGCCGCGCAGGTAGCGCTTGGTGGGCATGGGGAGCTCCTCCTCTGGTGTGGGCCGTGAGTGTGCCCTACTCGCGTGCTCGTGTGCAGGCCGGCTCAGCGAGCAGCCCGCAGCCGGGCGATCGCCGGCGGCAGCACGGCAAGCACGATCACTGCACCCGAGATCGCCGATTGGATGGCATCGGGGATATCCGTGAAGTTCAGGCCGTTGTCGATGACGCGCAGGAGGATGACTCCCAGCACCGTTCCCGGCAGGTTCGGCCGGCCGCCACGGAACATGGCCATGCCGATGAACACGGCCGCGATCGACTGCAGCATCCAGGGCTGGGTGGCAGCGGTATTGGCGGCGGACGTGCTCGCCGCCTGCAGGATGCCGGCGGCCGCGGCGCCGATCCCGCACAGCGCGAAGGCCACCAGACGCACGCGTCGCACGTCGATCCCGGAGTAGCGCGAGGCTTCGGGGTTGCCACCGACCGCGTACATCCGGCGACCGAGCGTGGTGCGGTCGAGCAGGAACCAGATCGCGCCGGCGATGAGCAGCGCGATCCAGACCTTGTTGGAGATGCCCAGGGTCGAGCTGCGGGCGACCTCCACGAAGCCTTCCTCCACCAGGCCGTAGACGGTTCGGCCCTCGACCCGGAAGCGGGCGAGGTTGGTGAAGACCACCGACATGCCCAGGGTTGCGATGAAGGCAAGCACGCCGAGGTAGGCCACGAGGATGCCGTTGACGAGCCCGCCGACGAGGCCGACCGCGAGCCCGATGCCGACGGCCAGGGGCACGAACCCGGGGTCCTGGGCCTCGCCCGCGAGGGTCGTGGTCGTGATGAGCGCCGCGGTGAAGGACGTCGCCAGCGCCGCGAGCCCGCCGACCGACAGGTCGAAGTCGCCAACGACCATGACGAT
>JASFQX010000045.1:0-8200 GCA_050115215.1 Chloroflexota bacterium | reverse complement strand
CTCAACACGGAAATACGTGAAAGAAGAACACACCTGAGCTCAAACGATCACGACACCGTCCTCTCTCGCGTCCGGGTCGGGACAGCAGAGGTACGTGAGCACGAGTGCCCGCGCCTGTCGGTCGAACCGCCACGAGGTGGAATGGAGGACCGCGAGCCCCTCCCAGCGGGTCCCCAGCAGGCCGATCGCCTCGGTGGCCGCCTCATCCGGCTGTCCCTGCAGCGGCACCTCCACACGCCGTCCCAGGAGGTGGTCGCCACCAAGACGAAGTCCGAAGCACTCAACGATGGTCGCAGGGGGGACGTCGAGTGCTGCGCGGTCGCGTGAGGTGGTGACGGCCCTTGTCATCGTGTCTCGCAGTCTACGGGCATGGCGACCCAATCGCAACGACTTGCAATAGCAGCCTCTCGCACCTACGCTACAGTCGTTGGGGGGCGTCGGCCGCCAAGTGGCCCGCGGTGTCGGATGACTCACGCCAGGAGACGCCCACATCACTCGAGCGTTGGAGGTCGTGCATGCTGAGCATGGGAAGTCTGGTCGAAGGTCGGACGCAGTCCGGATTGGCGATGGTCCTCGCTGTTGGACTCGTCGCCGGCGGCGCCGGCATCGTGGCCGCACAGGATGACGTCACGGGCGATACGGTCAGCTTGACCGACTTCCGCGGCAAGTCCATCGAGGCCCCGGTCGGGGCCCAGAACGTCGTGTTCCTCGTCGAGAACGCGATGAACACCTTCTACGCGGTCGGTGGCGCTGACAACGTCTCCGGGATCGGCACGCTCTGGCAGCCCGACTACAAGGTCGACTTCTTCACCGGCGTCGATCCCGACTTCGCGGAGATGCCCATCATCGGCACCACCGACGGCGCGGTCGACCTCGAGGCGCTGGCCGCCACCGACCCCGATCTGGTGGTGCTGTGGTCGGCCGACATCGACGACAAGGACACCACCGCCATCGAGAGCAGCCTGGGCATCCCCGTCTACGGCGTGTTCCTGACCTCGTTCGATGACCTCACCAAGCTCACCGAGGATATGGCCGCCATCGTGGGCGATGCCGCCCGCGGCGAAGAGGTCGTGGCGCAGATCGCGGCCGAGATGGCCGACATCACCACCATCGCGGGCGCCATCCCCGAGGAGGAGCGACCCACGGTCTACTGGATGTGGAACCCGCCGTTCCGGACCGCCGGCACGGTCTCGACGGCCAACGATCTCATCACCGCGGCCGGCGGCGTCAACGTCATCGAGACCTGGGACGACCCGGCCAAGACGCAGGAGGCGGTGGAGCTGCCGATGGAGACCATCGCGGCGCTCGACCCCGAGGTCATCTACATGTGGTTCAATGCCGAGATCGACCCGCAGGACATCATCGCTGGCGCCCAGGTCGCGGGCTACGACTTCAGCGCCTGGAGCGGCCTGTCGGCGGTGCAGAACGAGCGCGTCTTCGAGCTCGACGATCCGTTCCTCTACGACTTCATGACCGGCCGCCAGCCCATCGCTACGCTCAAGATCGCCAAGGACATCAACCCCGAGGCCTTCGCGGACGTCGACCTCGAGACCGAGTACGACGAGTTCTTCGAGGCCATGTACGGAGTCAGCTACCCGGACTTCCAGCCGGCCGGCTGATCGCTCGTGGCTAGCCCCGCGCGGCGCCTGACACTCGGCCGGCTCCCGGCGTCGATCCGCGCCGGGCTCGGCCTGCGCGGCCCGTGGCGGACCATCGCCATCGGCCTCGTGGCCATCTCGCCCGTCCCGGCCTTCGTCTTCTCGATGATGCTGGGCAGCTTCGGGATCGCGGCGGAGGACGTGTTCGGGATCATGTGGTCCCGCCTGCTGGGCACCGGCGACTACGAGGCCATGACCTACACGGTCCTCCTGGACATCCGCCTTCCGCGCGTCGTGGCGGCGATGCTGGTGGGCATGGGCGTCTCGGTCTCGGGGGCCGTGCTCCAGGGTGTGCTGCGCAACCCCCTCGTCGATCCCTACATCCTTGGGCTCTCGGCGGGCGCGGCCTTCGGAGCGGCGCTGGCCATCGCAGTGGCCACATGGCTGCCGGTCCAGCTCTCGGCCTTCGCCTTCGGCCTGCTGGCCATGGGCATCGCCTACTCGATGGCCCGCACCGGTGGACGCGTGCCCATCGTCTCGCTCATCCTCTCGGGCGTCATCACCGGCGCGATCTTCACGGCGCTGCTGGCCATCGTTCAGATCACCGCCCACGAGCGCTCGCTGCAGACGATCGTGCGCTGGATCATGGGCAGCTTCAACGCGGTCACATGGCCGAGCCTCTCGACCGGCTGGCTGCTCATCGTGGCCGGCACGCTGGTGATGATCCTGCTCCGATGGCGCTTGAACGTCCTGGCGCTCGGTGACGACGAGGCTCGCTCCTCGGGCATGAACGTGGAGCGCTACAAGGCGGTGTTCATCATCAGCGCGGCGCTGGTCTCGGCGGTGGCCGTCGCCATGGCCGGCATCGTGGCCCTCGTCGGGCTCATCGTGCCGCACATGGTGCGCATGATCGCGGGACCCGATCACCGCACGCTGCTGCCGCTCTCGGCGGCGCTGGGTGCCACCTACCTCGTGCTGGTCGACGATCTCAGCCGAGCCGCCTTCGGCGTCGAGATCCCGCTGAGCATCATCACCACGCTGATCGGCGCGCCGTTCTTCTGGCTGCTGCTTCGCACCACCAAGGCGAGTGGCTGGGAATGAGCGAGATGGCTGTGCGATTGGCGACTCCAGGAACCCCCGGACCGGCCCCGGTCGGCGCGCGTGGGCCGCTGGTCATCGAGATCGGTGGCGTCAGCGCCGGCTATGACGGACTGCAGGTCCTGCGCGACGTCTCCTTCGGCGTACACGACGGCGAGATCGTGGCCCTGCTGGGACCAAACGGCTGCGGCAAGACGACGCTGCTGCGCGTCGTCGGCAAGCTCCTCGAGCCGACCGCCGGCACGGTACGAGTGCTCGGTCGGGACGTCCTGCGCATGGATCAGGCGGAGTTCTCGAAGACCGTGGCCAGTGTGGCCCAGGGGCACCGCACGACGTTCCCCTTCACGGCCCTCGACATCCTGCTCACCGGCCGCATGCCCTACGTCTCGCTGTTCTCATCGCCCGATGCCGACGACGTGCGCTTCTGCCGCGAGGTCCTCGAGTGGTTCGGCATCGGTCATCTCGAGACCAAGCCCATCAATACGCTCAGCGGCGGCGAGCGCCAGCTGGTGATGATCGCGCGAGCGCTGGCCCAGGAGCCGCGCGTGCTGCTGCTCGACGAGCCCACGACGTACCTCGATCTGCGCAACCAGGTCAGGGTGCTCGACACCATCCGTGACCAGGCGAGGGCGCGGGACCTCACCGTGCTCATGACCATCCACGACCCCAACCAGGCCTTCGCCTACGCCGACCGCGCGGTGCTGATGCGCAAGCTTGCCGCGCACGAGGGCGTCGACCCGACCCTGGCGCAGCCGCCGCAGGCCACTACCAACACCATCGCCAGCGGCGAGCCGACCGAGGTGCTGACGCCCGGCAACGTGCAGGAGGCCTACGGGGTGGCTGTCGACATCATCGAACATGCGCATCACCGCTTGCTCGTTCCGGGCGAGAGCTGGTCATCTGCGTCCGAACGGCCGGACGGCTGATCGCGACTCCTCTCACCCCGATCATCCCACCACCTCGGGCCTGCTTCGTCGTGTGATCCCGAACTCCCTGCCGCGAGCCAACGTCAGGTGCACCACGACGCAATCGGCAACTGGCGACGGTGACTGTGCGTCTACCCTCACAGGACCGGAGAAGGCTCGGTCCTCGACGGCGGCCGGAGGTTGGCTGCCGGAACAAGGGATTGGGGGCATGGGCCGGAGGCTTATCCACGAGTGGGTCGGGGGTATGGGCGTGAGCTGCCGCCAGTCGGGCTGGCGGAACCGTCTTTCGACCGACTCTCGACTCCCTGAGCCAGAAGCCGAGGCACCACGCCTACGCGGTCATCACCTCGCGGTCGCCGCGGCTCGGCACGTTCGTGACGACCCACGAAGCTGAAGGCATCGAGGTTGATGCCGAGCAGGTTGAGTAGCGGTCCACCGACGAGGGCGGCACCGATCGGGATGGCCAGGACGACGCGCGCGACAAGCAGCGCGGATGCTGTCCGCGCCTTGCCCTGGGCCTCGATCGTCGTGTTGAGCAACAGGATTTTGGCCGGGTCGGGCGGCGAGGTGATGAGCACCATCGCGATGATGGCCTGAATCAGGAAGCTGAGGTCCGGAGGGCGACTCCGGTTCGAACGTGGTGGTCATCGTAGCAGCGTCCGGTCGCCAGAAGACGGAGACCCGGGTCCGCGCGATACATTGGGCGAGCATCGATGGCGGTACTGGCGAGGAGGGTGGCGGTGGTCGCACACGGAGATCCGGTCGAGGTCCTGATGATCGGCGCCGGGCAGCGAGCGCATGCGTACGCGAGCTACGCCGATCTCGATCCACGAGCGATGGATGTGGTAGCGGTGGCAGATCCTGACGGGGAGGCACGCGAACGCCTGGCTACCCGCTACGCGATCCCCGCCGATGCGAGGTTCACATCCGTGGAGGTGGCCATCGAGGCGCTGGAGGCGGGAGCGTTCCGGGCGAACGCCGCCATCAACACGACACCCGATCGGGAGCACGTGGCGACGACACTCGTGCTGCTGGCCGCCGGGCTCGACGTCCTGCTCGAGAAGCCGGTGGGCACGTCTCGCGATGAACTCGAGACCCTGGTCGGAGCGGTCGCCCGGTATCCGGACGCGGTCACGCGGGTTTGTCACGTGCTCCGATACACGTCGTTCTACGCGCAGCTCAGGGCAATCGTCGAAAGCGGCCTGGTCGGCTCGCTCGTGGCCGCCACGCACACCGAGCGCATCTCCTACTGGCACTTCGCGCACTCGTACGTGCGCGGCAATTGGCGACGGGCGGACACGTCCTCCCCGCTGATGCTGGCCAAGTGCTGCCACGACCTCGACATCCTGGCCTGGACGCTAGGGGTGACGTTCACCGAGGCCATCGGGGCCGGCGCACGCCGGTTCTTCGACGGCAAGTCCGCCCCGCCGGGCTCCACCGCGCGTTGCGGGCCCAACTGTGCCGTGGCGGACACCTGCATCTACAACGCGGAGACCATCTACGGGATCGAGGGTGATGTCTTCCCTGCTGATGTCCTCGAGCGCGGCGGCACGCGCGCGAGCCGGCTGGCGGCACTCGTGGATTCGCCCTATGGCCGGTGCGTCTACCACTGCGACAACGACGTTCCGGAGAGCGAGACAGCGCTGTTCCGCACCGACACGGATCTGGTCATCCCGCTCCAGATCAGCGGCCACGCCGACCGGGATTGCCGAATCACCAGGATCGACGGCACCGAGGGCAGTATCCAGGCACGGTTCTTCGCCAGCGGCACACGGTCATCCATCGACATCTCGTTCCCTGATGGCCGCGAGGAGACATGGCGTGTCGACGCAGAAGCCGCGAGCAGTGGCCACGGCGGCGGCGACATGGGGCTCGTGGCCGAGTTCATCAACGCTGTGCGGGAGCGTGACACCGAGAGTGGGGCCACCATCGGCTCGGCCCTGCCCAGCCACTACGCCGCCCTAGCGGCGGAAGAGTCGAGGTCGACGGGCACGTGGGTGGTTCTGCCGAACCTTGGGTAAGTCGCGCGCGGGCAGAACGGGCGTGTCGCGGCGGTCACTCCGACCCTTATGTTCATCTTTGTGGTCGGGGCTGCGCTGGCCGTGCTCGAGGCTGCGCTGGGGCCGCGACGGGGGCGGTAGGATGGCCGCATGGCAGCACCCAGCCCATCGGACGCGGGTGAGACCCGCCTCACCGTTCACCACGAACGCCCCGAGCGCGTACTCGTCATCGTGGCCCACCCCGACGATGCCGACTTCGGTGTCGCCGGCACCGTCGCCGCCTGGGTGGCACAGGGCACGGTCGCCGAGCTGGTCTGCTGCACCAGCGGGGATGCGGGCGCCGATGATGCCGAGACCGACCCGCTGGAGCTGGCGCGCCTGCGCGAGAAGGAGCAGCGCGACGCCGCCGCCATCGTGGGCTACGACGCGGTCACCTTCCTCCACCGTCCCGACGGAGCGCTGGCCAACGACCTAGCGCTGCGTGAGCAGCTCGTGCGCATCCTGCGGCGCGTCCGCCCCGACGCGGTGGTCGCCCCCGATCCGCGCGTGTTCATCCACGCCGGGCGCATGGTCAACCACGTCGACCATCGCACCGCCGGTGCTGCCGCCATCGACGCGGTGTACCCCGCATCGGAGAACGCCATGGCCTTCCCGCACCTGGTGCGGTCCGAGGGCCTAGCGCCGCACCACGTGTCGCGGCTCTACCTCTTCTGGAGCGAGGAGCCAGACATCGCGGTCGATATCGGCGCCACGCTCGAGACGAAGCGACGCGGCGTCCGCGCCCATGCCTCGCAGATCCGCGAGCCTGCGGGCCTCGATGGGTTCCTGGGACGCTCGGCCGCCAGCGAGGGTGCCAGGGCCGGCATCGACGCGGCCGAGAGCTTCAGCCTGGTGGATCTGGGCTAGGGCTCAGGCGGGCTCGCCGTTGAGGTGACGCCGACCCTCTACAGCCCATGAGGTTCAGCCCATAACAAGGCCCTCACCGCATCGGTGAGGGCTCGTCATCGTGCGGCACCTACGCCGCATTCGGATGGACGCATGTCAAGCAAGTGCTCTAACCAGCTGAGCTAGCCGCCCGAGACGCGCAACGATAGCAGAGCCGCGTGCAAGGGGCCACATGCTGGCTGCTCCCAGCATCCCACGCGCAGCACAGCCGGGCAGGCGGACGACCGGGTCGAGCCGGGTCTGCGTCAGCTTGACAGACGGCTCATCGGACTCCGGGCTCGTCCTCGAGTGGCAATGACGTTGGAGCAATGCGGGCAACGAGCCCGGGTCACCCGCCGTCTCCTGGTGGTCGGCTGGACGACCTGCGACGCCTGGACTTCGCGTACGCCGTCACCCACTGTTTCGTGCTGTACCAGCCCCCCGGTCGGCGAACCGCTTTGAGACGGCCCTTCTCGGCTGCACGCCGAAGCGCCAGCGGTGTCAGGCCCGGCCGTGCCAGCGCAGAGAGCGGCAGGACCTGTAGCGGACCGGCAAGCGCGGGCAGGAGGAATCGGTCGAGGCTGTCCTTCACAGCTCGCGCGATTAGCTCCGCCAGTGGACCGTCCTCGCCCCGGTCGCTGCGGTCCAATGCCTTGAGGTACCTGGGCCGGTCGCGCTTGTAGATGATGGCCGGTGCGTAGCCGCGCCGGACGAGCACGAGGTTCAGGACCAGGCGCCCGGTGCGACCATTGCCGTCGCGGAAGGGATGGATGCGCTCGAAGCCTGCGTGGACGTGAGCCAGGTGCTCCATGAGATGGACGCCGGTGGCCGGCTCCTCGTTCGCGATGCGAAGCCAGTCCGTTACCGCTGGATGGACTTCCGTGAACGGTGTCGGCCTCATGCCACCAGGGAATGGAAGGATGTCGTGCAGGCGAAAGCTGCCGGGGCCCTCGCCGGCGAGGAAGTCCCCAGGCGGTGCTACGTCCCACGCCGGCCCGACGACGCGGCGGTGGACCTCGCGCAGCTCAGCCAGGAGTAGGTAGGGTTGGTCGCGTTCGGCTTCATCGGAAGTGGCCTGCGAGTAGACCCAGTCGGCGGCGTCCGCATACCCCTTGACCTCGAGGTACTCCTTCAACTCCTTGTCGCCGACGGCTCGCCCCTCCGCCAGCAGCGTCTGCACCTCTTTGAGGATGAGTGTGTTGCCCTCGATGGCAGTGGAATGGTGTGTCTCCTCGAACCAGATCCCGCGCCAGATGTCGGCTGCGGCCCCGGGCCCGGGCAGTCCACCGATGCGTCGGAGCTCGGAGATGCCGTCGTCCACGGCTTGATAGATCAAGACGCGGGAGGGACGTCCGCGCGTCGCCTTGGTGATCACCATAGGGTACGTCTCGCGAGAGTAAATGGACCGTACCCGAGTGTGAGCCTTAGGTACGTCTTCGTCAAGAAAACGAACCGGACCCTAAGTCTCGCGCACCGGTCTGACCCTCACACGCAAAGGACTTCATGGGCAACCACGACTGGTGCTTCTACGGCTGGCGCGAAGGCGCCGCGCACCGCTTCTTCGGGCTGCCGAACGTGCCCGACGTGTGGCCGGTGAAGAAGGTCAGCTCGGTATCGACTTCTCGCTACTCAAGCTGGCTCCTCGCGGCGGATG